>SLIE01000507.1 GCA_007135795.1 Desulfobacterales bacterium | reverse complement strand
TTTTCCATATCGACAAGCGATTGTGCTTCCTCCTGGGCAAGGAGCTGAAGCGCATCGGCAACCGTGACCCGTCTTTTCCGGGCCGCCCCACGCGGCATGATACTTCCCAGCATATCCTTGAAATTGATTCCCATCTCCTCCATGCCGGTATTGGAAAAAATTTCAAGCATGGGTGCTGGTCGATCATGGGTCTCCAGGTCTACAAAGCGTTTGTCAAGCTTTCCGTCCCGAAGCATTTTTCTCAGTTTTTCACGCGTGGCTGAATAGGAAGCTTCGGTTTTCAAAGGATCATGATCGTCACTTTTTCCGGTTTCCAGCAGAAAGTTATCCCCCCGGATCCGATCGTCTTCCTGTTGGGGCTTTTGCTTTTTCCGGTCTGATTCCGGCAATAAGATATCCAGGAGCCGGTCTTCGGCAATTTCCATCGCCTTTTGTGAAACCGCAACCTGTTCCCGTTCCTTCAACGTGCTGACAGTCAATTCCAGCAGATCCCGGATCATGGACTCGACATCTCTGCCGACATAGCCGACCTCGGTAAACTTGGATGCCTCGACCTTGTAAAAGGGGGAATCGGTGAGTTTGGCCAAACGCCTGGCAATCTCTGTTTTTCCGACACCGGTGGGTCCAATGAGAATGATATTTTTAGGGGCAATTTCATCCTTCAATTCAGGACTCACCTGCTGGCGACGCCATCGGTTGCGAAGCGCAATGGCCACGGAGCGTTTGCCCTTGTCCTGGCCGACGATGTATTTGTCCAACTCATATACGATTTCAGAAGGTTTAAGGTCGCTCATAGTATTGATGAATGCCTTTGGAAAAAATGTGAGCCCGGAAAGTGCGTATTGTCTATGGCACCAGTTCGGACAATTTATAATTGACGACTTCTTACGAGATTATCAAATTTGTGGCGCTGTAAAAAGCCCAATATCCGCGTACCGCGCAATCTCTCAGAATTTGCGGCTTATACCTTGTAGACATACACGTACATCGACGCACGCTGCATTCTTTGGAATTGCGCAAGACTTGATCTTGAACTTTTACAAAGCCGTCTGATCGGGACTATTTACGACACCATCAAATTTGTTCCACGGAAAATTCCGTGTTGGTATAAATGCACAGGCTGGAAGCGATCTGCATGGCCTCGGCAACAATCTTCCCCGAATCAAGGCCGAGTTCATCTGCATGGGCAAGCAGCGCTATTGCCGAAGCATGCGCAGCGACACTGCCAGATCCGATACTGATAACAGGATCATCGGGCTCTATAACATCACCATTGCCGGAGATCAAAAGCATCTGTGTCGCATCCACGGCGATCATCATGGCTTCCAAACGCCTGAGAAACTTGTCCGTCCGCCACTCTCGTGCAAGCTCCACTGCGGCCCGGATCAGATTACCATTGTAACGCTCCAGTTTCTCTTCGAGTTTTTCCGATAGCGTCAATGCGTCCGCCGTTGCACCGGCAAACCCCACAATAATCTTGTCGTTATATATCCTGCGGACTTTCCTGGCCTTGTGCTTGATCACCGTGTTATTGAGTGTTACCTGACCGTCCCCGGCAACCGAGACAATCCCGTTGTACCGTACCGCCAATATGGTTGTGCCATGAAAATTCATCTGAATTCGTCCCTTTCCTATTTCCTGGGATGTGCGCTGTCGTACGCCACCATAAGGCGATCTATGCTGACATGGGTGTATCTCTGGGTGGTTGACAGGCTTTTGTGTCCGAGCATTTCCTGAACCATGCGGAGATCGAGTCCGGCGTCGAGCATATGCGTTGCAAAGGTGTGCCTGAGATCATGAGGTGAAATCGGCATGGTCAGGTTTGCTTTTCTCGCAACGTCATTCAATATCCTCGCCACTGAGCGATCTGTCAGGCGCCCCCTGTTTTTATTCAGGAACAACGGCCCCTTCCATATATCAGGTGCTTTATGCATGTTTCCCTGAAGATTCTCCCTGTATTCCCGGATTCTAAAAAGCGACTTTTCTCCAAAAGGAACAATCCGTTCCACGGATCCTTTTCCACGGACCCGGACAACGCGCCTGTCAAAATCAACATCCTCCACATCAAGGCCGACCAGTTCCGAAACCCGCATGCCCGTGGAATAAAGAAGCTCGAAAATCGCCCGGTTTCTTTTACCGCCAAGCGTCTTCGTTTCAATGGAATCGAGCAGGTGAAACACTTCATCAACCGTTAGGTACGTTGGTATGGATTGTTCAACTTTTGGTGCAATTACATTTATTGAAGGGTTCTCGGTTATGACTCCGTGTTTCTCCAGGTACTTGAAAAAAGAGCGTATCGCTGAAATTTTTCTTGAAATCGATGTTTTGGTGATCTGCTGTTTATGGAGAAATCCCAGATAGCTTCGGATAATAATGGCTGAGACTTTCTCTATATCACCATTGCCAGACGAGTCAGCGACGGCTGTTGCCTCCTCGCCGCCATCAGCCTTAACGGTTCCGGTTACCGCATCCCGGTTTGACACGAAATAACCAAGGAAATCTTTCAAATCACGTGTATAAGCCCTGCAGGTATTACTGGCATACCCCTTTTCGGCGACGAGATAATCCACGAACGAATCGATCAGTTTGGTTAACGGGGAATGATTCATTCGACCCTTATTCTTTCGTGTCCAACGTATTATGCCAAATGCACATTTACCCCGGGGGTGGACGATCGCCTCCCCTCACCGGCACAACAACCATCAAATTACCGGATATCTGCTGTATATTCGGAGAAGAAGTACCGTCCCGAAGGATAACCGATTAAACCATATGGCTTTTAATCAAACACGGTTATGCATGTAAAGTTCCTTGACCATTGCAACCCCCGCACTGCAACCCTGATCATGAAAGCATGACCAGGGTTTCAATTTCCCGCCAATCGCTCACCTCTGCAAAAGGGTGCGGTTTTCGGTTCCAGGGTTGCCTGAATACAATAGGTTCTATTCCGGCTTCCGCCAGAACAAAACATGTTTCAAGCCTGTCTTCCACGAAATAACGGATGTTATGATCCTCCAGTACTTTTCGTTTTCCTTCGAAGGATCCGGTTGCCACCACCTCGATCGAACTGGCCGGTAGATCTATTTTTTCGCAAAGCCATCCGGTAATATGCGTTTTTTCCGGTCTGGCTGTTACAAACAGTGTCGGACAATGATGCCTGTTCAAAACATTCAGTACCCGCGGCGCATCCGCCATCGGGTTCAACGGCATTGAAAAGTCGCCACCCATGATTTTAAGTATAATGGCCATCAACACATCATCATCGATGTCCATGCAATTTCTCAGATCATAATCA
>SLIE01000125.1 GCA_007135795.1 Desulfobacterales bacterium | reverse complement strand
TTTGGATTCCGACGCTCATCAGGCGCGATGGTGTCGTAAAAAGTTGTCAAGATGTGAAAAAGCGGTTTTTTTTGGTCCCTAATTTTGAGTTTTATTCATGTCTTTTAAGAGCAGACATTTGAAAGGGCGGTTGTATTGAAAGGGCTATCCTGGCGTGTCATTATAATGATTGTGGTTATTATTCCGGCGATTGTGTATGTCATTCCGACATTTAAGCCTTCGATATGGCCGCATAACCAGATCAATCTCGGACTTGATCTGCAGGGGGGGATGCATCTCGCCCTTGAGGTCCAGACGCAAAGAGCGGTGGAAAACACCGTCGAAAGAATCCGGAGTGAACTTCGGGGCACGTTGAGAAGTGAACGGATCCGTTCCGTCGAGGTATCAACCCCTGGTGATACGGAACTTGCGTTCCGATTGATCAACCGGGATGACATGCCGGAGTTCAGGCGGTTGATTGAACGCAATTATTCTGAGATGAATATTTTGTCCGAACAGGATCAAAATGATGAATTCATTGTCAGGCTGGCACTTGCGGAAGAAACCACACGGGAGATTGAACGACAGGCTGTGCGGCAGGCGCTTGAGACAATCCGAAACCGGATAGATGAATTTGGCGTATCCGAGCCGGATATACGTATTGAAGGTGAGCGGCGCATTCAGGTGCAACTGCCTGGTATAACCGATACGGACAGGGCCAAGGAGCTGATCGGCAGAACCGCCATGCTTGAATTCAAGCTTGTTGATGATGAGCATAGTCTTTCGAGAGCACTTGAAGGTAATGTTCCTCCTGGAAGAGAGATTCTTTACGGCAGCCAGGTCGGCGAAGCCGGAAGACAGCCTTTTCTTGTAGAGTCAAGAACGTTGTTGTCCGGCGCCTATCTTGATAATGCACGGGTTCAGATCGATCAGCAGTATAACGAACCTTATGTCTCAATTGATTTTAACCGCCAGGGAGCCCGTATCTTCGAGCAGGTTACCGGTGAAAATGTCAGGCGGCGGCTTGCTATTGTTCTGGACAACCGGGTTTATTCGGCACCTGTTATACAAGAGCGCATTCCCGGCGGGACAGCGAGAGTTACCGGTAATTTCAGCATTCAGGAAGCAAGGGATCTCGCAATCGTCCTGCGCGCGGGGGCATTGCCGGCGCCTGTGGAAATCATTGAAGAAAGAACTGTTGGACCATCCCTGGGGCAGGATTCGATCCGGCAGGGGTTTTTGTCAATGATAGTTGGCGGAATGCTGGTATTGGTCTTCATGGTCATTTATTACAAGACTGCCGGTTTGGTGGCAAATCTTGCGCTTGTTCTGAATATCCTGTTGATTGCAGCCGGACTCGCCGCTTTCCAGGCGACACTGACCTTACCGGGTATTGCTGGCATTATATTGACAATAGGGATTGCGGTTGATGCCAACGTCATTATTTTCGAACGAATAAGGGAAGAGCTCAGGCTTGGTAAAAAGGTTGCATCCGCGATCAGTGCTGGCTTTAATAAGGCAACGCTGACAATAATGGATGCAAACGTGACTACTCTCATTGCAGCGGTGGTGCTGTTTCAATTCGGAACCGGCCCGGTACGCGGGTTTGCGATCACATTGAGCCTCGGGGTATTGGCCAGCATGTTCACCGCCCTTGTTGTAAGCCGTCAGATACTGGACTTACTCTATGTTTCCCGGCGTATGAAAACCATAAGTATATAAGGATTGGTGAATGGAGTTTATTAAACCCGGGATCAATATTGATTTTATCGGAAAAACCAAGATCGGTTTTTTTATCTCTGCGATATTGATCCTCGCCAGTATTCTCACACTGGCAATTAACAGGGGGCCTAATTTCGGGATTGATTTTGCAGGCGGTACCATCATTCAGTTACGTTTCGATGGGCCGATTGCAATGGACACTGTTCGGGCGGGACTGGATTCCGCAGGCCTTACGGATATATCATTGCAGACGTTTGGCGCTGATGAACAAAATGAATTCCTGGTCAGAACCCAGGAAGGTCTGGCCACAAGAGAAGAGTTTGCAAAGGATCTCACAGCCGGATTAGCCGAGGCAACAGGGATTCCTGTCGAAATCCGAAGATTGGAGATGGTTGGGCCGCAAGTCGGCGAAACCCTCAGGGAGGGTGCCCTGTTTGCCATGTTTTATGCGCTTTTGTTCATTACAATATATATTTCAGGGCGCTTTGAGATGAAATGGATGGTCGCCGGGGTTACTGCCGCGGTACTCATCGGTGGTGTTGTTTTCTTCGCGCGCTTGCAATTGAGTATTCCGATTCTGATACTTATTGCAATCCTTATTACCCTGATCTTATTTTGGCAGCTGCGACTCAGATACGCCATGGGGGCAACACTCGCCCTTTTACATGATATTACGATCACAGTGGGTATCTTTACGCTCCTGGGGCGGGAATTTTCTCTCCCGATCGTTGCAGCGTTACTGACCATAATCGGATATTCACTGAACGATACCATTGTCGTGTTCGATCGTATCCGGGAAAATTTGAGCCGATACAGTACCCGTTTGCTTGAGAAAAATATCAACAACAGTATTAATGAGACATTAAACCGAACCGTTCTGACCTCTTCGACTACCCTGTTGGTCTTGTTTTCGCTATTGTTTTTGGGTGGTGATATTATTTATGATTTTGCGCTTACCCTTATTATCGGCGTTATCGTGGGGACCTACTCGTCAATTTTTGTGGCAAGTCCGGTGCTTCTGTTGCTCAAAGAAACAATTCTTCCGCCTGAAGAGGAAGGGTATGCGGGAAATGAAACGGAAACTGCAACCGCAGGATGATATGGTGAATGATTCATACATTGCTTTTTGACAATGCCCGTGACATCTCAGCCTGCCGATAGCAACCAGTATCTGTACTGGATTGCATTGAAAAAGGTTTCCGGTGTCGGAAATCTGATATTCAGACGACTGGTGAAACGCTTCGGTGAACCCGAGTGTATCGTAAATGCATCCATGAAAGATTTGCTTTCGGTTGACGGGATGACGCCGAGGATAGTGCGTGCCATGCATGGCGCTATTAAGGGAGAGGCTTTTTCGGGTGATGTAAGAAGAGAATTTGACCTGATTCGGCGTCGTGGTTATCGCATCATCACACAGACTGACGAAGGCTACCCAAGGCTGCTTTTGGAGATTCACGATCCCCCACCGTATTTATATGCAAATGGTTGTGCCTTTAATCTCTCACCGACCATCGCAATAGTCGGTTCAAGACATCCCACCAGTTATGGCGTTTCAATGGCAAGGCGGTTGGGTGCTGATCTCGCTGCAAGAGGAT
>SLIE01000036.1 GCA_007135795.1 Desulfobacterales bacterium | reverse complement strand
CACCCGAGATCCGGATTGATTGCCCGGATGAGAAAAAATTCAACGTGATAGAAAAAGCCACAGCAATCTTACGCGAAAAATACCAGGTAATCGATATTGATGGTGCCAGGGTCGTATTTGACGATGGTTGGGGACTGGTCCGTGCGTCCAACACACAACCGGCACTGGTGATGCGTTTTGAAGCGCTGTCTGATAGCAGGTTGACGGAGATAAGAAGCATTGTCGAAGCAACTGTTAAAAGGGTACAACAAACATTATAAACGATATCGTCCAAACTGATTTGTTTTACAAGCTGTTTCAAAAAAGGATCACGCCCGCTGGCAAGCCATGAGGGATGGAAAAAGCGGAACATATGCGTTATATGTGAGCATTTTGAAGCACCTCACAACGTCGCCAGAGGGTGTTGAATTATTTTGAGATAGCTCTTAGTCTTCATCCAAAAAATCAAGATGTATACCGGACCCATCCCTCTCCGGATGGAGACCAACAAAGTGATAACGCTTCGGGTATGCAGTGCCGTGGGTCAGAAATTATCCAGAAGCCAGCCAAAACCAGGGAGATTAGAAAATGACAGATGCCTATTTCGATGAAACAATTCAGCAGCAAGGTTTTACTTCAAAGCAGAAAAAATGCCTGATGCCCGAACTCAATTTCGCGACTTTCCTCATGTCTTTAAATGCATCCGCCTTAGTGCAATTAGGGTGTCACCCCGATCCCTCGACAAGCGAAACGATCAAAAACCTGTCCATCGCCAAACAAACGATTGACGTGATCGCAATGCTTGCAGAAAAAACAAAAGGCAATCTCACGGAAGATGAAAACCGTTTATTGACAAACATTTTATATGAATTACGTTTATTGTATATAAAAGAAACCGGGTGTCGATAGTACTGTATCAACGTTTATTTCCGGGGGATTCCAACGAACCCGGATGAAACCGTTTCAGCATTGACTGCCATGTTAAAAGCATTCCAGTTACGCTAAGCCGGACAATAATACGAGCGATCCTTACAGGAATCTTTCCATCGCCTGCCGTAAGGTTTTATCTGTTTTAAGGACATTTCCATTGGTAACGTTCGGTTGGTAACCGTCGATTCGGTAATGTTTTCTCAAGGAGGTTTTCATGATCCGCCGCATGCAACAAGACCGGTTTCTCCTGGTCGTTGTACTTTTTACAATAATAATGGCAGGTGTGAGTTTTTCAGGCAGTCAAGCACCTTTTGCTTCGGGCATGCAAGCCGGACAAGAGGAGGTAATACCTAAAAGTTTCACGACGCTTGCCAGAGAGTCAAGTCCGGCTGTTGTCAATATCAGTACTGTCCACGTGATGGAAAACGACACACAGGAATTCCATCATTTTTTCAGACAGCAACAACAGGAAGGGATGCCACTGGAAGAATTCTTTGAACGCTTTTTCGGAAATCGGGACCCCCGTCAATTCCAGCGGCGAAGTCTGGGGTCGGGTTTTATTCTCGACACGGAAGGGTATATCGTCACCAACAACCACGTGATTGAAAACGCTGAAGAAATCAAAGTAAAACTTCAAAACGGCCAGGAATACGACGCTGAACTGATAGGCACCGACCCCAGCACCGATATTGCGTTGATTCGGATCGATACCAATACCGAACTGCACGCACTCGAACTTGGTGATTCAAATGCACTCGATATCGGGCAATGGGTGCTTGCCATCGGAAATCCTTTCGGACTCGATCATACTGTAACCGCAGGCATTATAAGTGCAAAAGGAAGAGTTATCGGCGCTGGCGCATATGACGACTTTCTCCAGACAGATGCGTCCATTAATCCCGGCAACAGCGGCGGGCCGCTTATCGATATGCAGGGAAAAGTCATTGGGATTAACACGGCCATTGTTGCAGGCGGAGACGGCATCGGTTTTGCCATACCCATTTCCATGGCGAATCAGATCATCGAACAGTTAAAGGAAACCGGCGAAGTTGTCCGTGGATGGATCGGCGTCGGCATCCAGGAACTGAGTCAGGATTTGCAGGAATACTATGATGTTGCAGAAGGCGTACTCATCACGGGCGTATTTCCCGGGGAACCGGCTGATACGGCAGGTATTGAAAGCGGAGATATCATAACGGCAATAAACGGTGAAAAGGTTGCCTCCCCAAGAGAGTTGTCCAAAAAAGTCGCGGATATCCAACCCGGCTCAGATGTTCTGATAACCTTTGTCAGAAACGGGGAAGAACACGAAGTAACGGCCACTGTTGCCAAAAGAGAAGAAACAAGACAAAATCAAACACCCCGGGAACAACCTCGGGATGAACCAGCCATGGACAGGCTTGGACTCGAAGTGGAAGATATTGACAGTGAAACCGCGGACAGGCTGAACATGGACAACACTGACGGGGTGATTGTGTCAGATGTTTCGCCCGACACAAAAGGGTTTGATGCCGGATTTTCAAGAGGGGATATCATAAAAGAAATCAACAGGCAACCGATACAGTCTCAGAAAGATTACGAACGTATCATTTCAGATGCGGCCGAAGGGGATACCCTCAGCTTTTACATCATCCGTCCCCAGGAGGGTGTAAAAATCCTCTCCCTCCAAATGTGATGACGTCGCATAAAGCCCGGCCTGACTTTTTTGAATACATCATATTGCATCTATAACTACAATACATACACCATAGTGTAATTACAATTATGATTTCGACTTTTTACGAGTTCATCAAATGTGATAATCTCGTAAAAAGTCGCGGCCAGGCGACTTTTTAAAAAGTTCAAGATCAAGGCTTGCGCAATCTCGAAGAATGCAGAGCATTTAAATGTACGTGTGTATGTCTACAAGGCGTAGGCCGCAAATTCTGAGGGATTACGCGTAACGCAGATATTGGACTTTTTAAAAAGTCGTCAAATGTGACGACTTCTTACGGGCGCATCAAAAGCAGGAACACCGATTGAAAATCAAAGCTTTCGCAAAAGTAAATCTATATCTCGATATTATTGGAAAACGCGCTGACGGGTATCATGAATTGGTTACACTTATGTGCCCGATCAACCTCCATGATAACATACATCTGTCTTTTGAAAAAAGCGACATACATGTTACATGTAACCATCCGGATGTTCCGGACGGCCAAAGAAACATAGCCCATACCGCCGCCAGGAGGTTTTTGAGGTCCACAGGTCATTCAAAAGACGGTGTACAGATAAAAATCGAAAAAAACATTCCAGTTGGAGCCGGCCTGGGAGGCGGAAGCAGCAACGCGGCTGCCGTGCTTACAGGGTTAAATACCTATTACGGCTCCCCTCTTTCTCTTGAAACACTTCTTG
>SLIE01000322.1 GCA_007135795.1 Desulfobacterales bacterium | reverse complement strand
GTCACCCCTACGGGGTTTTAGATCCGGATATATCCGGAGAGATCGGGAAAGATCGGTGTGTTTTTGGGGTAATATGGTGAGACCCGGAGATATCAGGGAGTATCTGGGGGGAATGGGGGAGATCCGGAGATATCCGGGAAATTCTGATAGATCAGGAGGTATTCTGAAATATACGGGAATACTGTGGAAAATTCGGGGACCGTTGGCATCTGTATGGATGCCCAGGAAATTGAGGGAACTTTTTTAACGTACCCGTCTTCCCTGATTTCGCGACTTTTACGTTAAGATAATGAACATTGGCGACTTCGAAAAATGCTCAATAGCTGGATTTTGATCATTTGTTCAGAATTTCACATGCGTTATAGTACGCTGCATGCTTTGGGATTTTACAAGTCTTGAATTTTTTATAAAGCGGTCCGATTGGTCCGATCGCAACTTTTTAGGGTGCCAGCAAATAATTAAACACACCATTAGGATAAGGACGAAGTTTCATAGTGCGGATCGTGTAGCAGGCTCCTTGCGTTAAGGCTACAGGGGTAAATTATTTTCTCTTCAACGTCTCCCGGGTCATCGTGTAGAGCAGTGCCGAGACCGCGAGGCACCCTGCACAGAAATAAAACGAAAGCCTGAACGCTTCTGGACTCAAGGACGCGTTCGGGTAGAAATAATCCATCAGGAATCCCAACCCTTGAAGAAAAACAGCGACTCCAACCATGGTAAAGAAATTGACACCGGTCATGGCCATGCCAGCCCGTTCAATGGGCACACGCTCCTTGATGTGAGCATACATGACCTGGCCGGCACTGCTGAAAACGCCGAAACCAAAAAATAGTATCACCAGCGTGGAATATCCGGTTTCCGTATCGACCTGGGCAAGTGCTGTAAGAGTGACGATCATTCCGATCATTCCGATCGCAATTACAGGCTTACGGGCACGAATCCCCGTATCGGCGAGCCAGCCCCAAAAGGGACTGCCGATTATTAGACCAATACTCATCAATAGAAGAAGATTCCCGGCGGATATCGGAGAGATCCCGATGACGGTCATCAGGTAAGGTCCGGCCCACAAGGTTTGGACGGATGCAAAAATGCCATATCGGCAAAAAGTCCCAAAGGAAATGATCCAGTAGTCTTTATCGGCAAACAAAGCCTTTACGTCTGTAAAAATCTTTTCCGAGGGCATCGAAGTCTTATAAACGGCGGGTTCTCCAATCGAGACTTCCGGACGATCTCGTACCACCTTAAAAAAAAGTACCGCAATAACCAGGTTGATCCCTGCAAAAACAACAAAGGTCGTTCGCCAGCCGATAGCATTCACCATAATTACCAGGGGAGTCGTGGCTGCAATACTGCCGGCTGTTCCAATTGAAAATACAAGGGCGGAAAGTGTGGCAAACCTGAGTGGTCCGAACCATAAGGATATAAGTTTCAATGTCCCCATGAGATTGCCGGCCATGCCGATTCCCAGCAGTACCCGGCCGGCAACCAGTATGTTCAAGTCGTTTCCGATGGCAAAAAGAAGAGCGCCCATTCCGCCTGTCAATGTCAAGACGGTCATGACAATGCGGGGCCCGAGCCTGTCCAGGTAAAGTCCTATAGGTATTTGCATAATGGCAAACACATAAAAAAAGGAGGCTGAAATCAGGCTTAACCCTTGTGAATCCAGATTCAACTCTTCAATCAGAATCGGAGAAATGACTGCTACTGAAGCCCGGTAGAACTGGGAGAGGACAAAAAGGAGACAGCTGATGAAAAAAATTACCATTGGACGGTTGATGTATCGATTCATGCGCATCCTTCCTGTCATAACGGTATTCCAGGTTCTGCCGCAAGCGTCATGTTCGTTTGAACTAACTCATCTTATCTGGTGTAGGACTCGAGGGATTCTATCGGTTTGCTGAAAATAGATAAAGGTTTATCCAGCAGAAATTTTCTGGGTGAAGGCAGCGTGGCGGAATGAACCAATAGGTGATTGGAAAAGTATAATGCGCAAGAGGATTGAAAAGTGCCTTGCCGGGAACTGAAAAGATGGATAAAAAGATGGAAATGACAGGGAACAGGGTGGGAGGCAAACCAATAACAAGGGGCTTGAGAATTAATTGACTCTCGAGCCCCTTGTTAATTAGATGGTGCCGAAGGCCGGATTTGAACCGGCACGGGCGTAGCCCACTACCCCCTCAAGATAGCGTGTCTACCAAATTCCACCACTTCGGCATATTTTGCATATATGCGCCGGGATTGTCTGTACGCCAAAGCTGTCAGATACCGGGCGTGAACCCTTTCGGGATTTTATTCGGGTGTTGTTTCTTCTTCAATTGGCGGTTGCTGAGGTTCTTCCTGTGTTATGGGAAGATAATTCCGGATAACTGATTCCTGGCCGCTGTTTGATACATAAGCCAGTGTCAGTGATGTAAGCATGAAGACCACTGCTACGGCTGTTGTGGCTTTTGTCAGAAACGATCCCGCTCCTGAACTGCCGAACAGGGCCTGACTGCCGGAACCGCCGAACATCGCGCCCATACTCTGCCCCTTGCCGGATTGCAACAATACGATCAGTATCAGCGAGAAACAGGCGATGAGATGAATGATAATTATAAGTGCATGCATAAGTTATATTATTTGTATTTTATTATATTACTGAATGTTTCCGGATCCAAACTGGCGCCGCCAACCAGAGCGCCGTCTATATCCGGCAGAGCCATAAGTTCGGAAATATTTCCGGGTTTGACACTGCCGCCGTAAAGAATCCGCGTTTTTTCAGCGATTTTTTCATCAAAACGGTCCGCCAGGAATTTTCTGAGATATGCGTGTACTTCCTGGGCCTGTTCCGGTGTCGCAGTCTTCCCGGTCCCAATCGCCCAAACCGGTTCATACGCGATAACCGCCGAATCCATTTGATCCGAAGATAGTCCTTCTAACCCGTTTTGCATCTGTTTGTCAAGTACAGAAAACGTTTTTTCTGATTCTCGTTGTGATTCGTTTTCCCCAACACAGATCACGGGCGATAATGCCGCATTTAGTGCGGCACGGATTCTCTTGTTGACACTTTCATCCGTCTCTCCGAAATACTGTCGCCGTTCGGAATGACCGATAATAACATACCGGCATCCGGCCGAATGTATCATTGGGCCGGAAATTTCCCCGGTATAGGCCCCTTCGGTTTCCCAATACAGGTTTTGGGCCCCAAGGAAAATATTCGATTGCCGGATAATATCGAACACCGTTGTGAGTGCCGTGTACGGCGGGGCGATCATGATTTCCACCCCGTCAACATCTCCTGTGAAAGAAACCAGCGTTCGTGCACTTTGAGCAGCCTC
>SLIE01000078.1 GCA_007135795.1 Desulfobacterales bacterium | reverse complement strand
TGTATGGAGATCGAGCTCATCGGTAATTGGAATTTCAATAGGTTCGCCAAACCAGTCTTCCGGATTGTCAAAATCATTATCCTCTGAATTCATTTCAACTCCCCGGCAGCAAATCTCATCTGCCATGACGGTTTGATTTTTAAAAAAGCATTAACGCTGGTTTTCTGCCCAGCCGACAGCCGTTATAAAAGAAGTATTCCCAACCCGGAAAGCGCCCCTGCCAGAAGAAAAAAACTCTCCATTACAAACCCCCGGTGCATGCCGGAGAAAATCATCTTCTGCTCGTACCCTTGCAAAAACCGATACATAAGGGCCGGACACAGTATCAGCAGCAACACTTCCCCGGATATGACACCCGCCACAACGCCGGCAGGAAGGACGAGTACCATTGCGATGAGCATGGCTTTCAAAAGCCTGATCGTTCTTTTTTCACCGAGTAATATGGGAATCGTTCCCCGCCCCATGATCCGGCTCCCCTGCATGTCCATGATATCGAAATAAGCGGTCCGCACCAGTACCATTGCACAGGTCCAGGCAAAAGCCAGCATACCGGCAAAGGATATATATCCTTCGGAATAAAGGGGAGGAACAAGGGCGGTTATGATCCCCCATGCTAGGGCTGTCAGAACGGTTTTCGAACCAGGTATATTCTTCAGGAAGTGCCTATGCTGCGCACTATTTCTTGTAACGGCATCGATATTGTACAACAGGCCGAGCAGGCTCATGCAGATAAACATGATAAAGAACAGCCTCCCCATCAACCAGGAAGCGGCAAGCGCCCCTGTTCCCGAAATAAACGCCAGAAGAGAAAGGGCATAGCGGTTTTTCTGATAAAAAACGGCACGGTACGGATCACTGTATTGGTCGAATTGCCGTTCCAGCATCTGGTTGGCGGTGTGCATGGCCAGGATGTAAAACATGGCCGCAAGGATAGGGAGCAATTGAAACGGAAGCCCTTGCATCCAGGTTCCCGCAAGTGTCAGGCATCCAGCGCCGACTGCAAGATAAAGATTGGAATTTACAAGAAACCTCATCAAGGAAAAAGCATATCGATACAAAGGCCTTTCATTTTGAGCCAAAAGGGCTTCAAGATCCTGATATACCTGTTTTATGATCCAGTTTGGGGTTGAAGCGCCGGCGGTAATCCCGATATGACTTGCCCCGGCAAGTTCCCTGATATCAATATCTTCTGCCGTCTCGACATGAAGGGATTTTTTCCCCCCTGCCGATGCTATTTCCGCCAGTCGCCGGGTATTGCCGCTGTTGTACCCGCCAACCACGATAACCGCGTCGATATCTGGCGCAAGAGATTTGATCTCGGCCTGGCGCTTTTCAGTGGAATCACAGATGGTATTAAAAATTTTATAATGAGGATGATGTTTTTTTGCCCAATCCCGAACTTTTTCAAAAAATTCAGAATTCTGGGTCGTCTGGGTCACAATAATCGCTTTTTCGAATTCAGGAAGTTCTTCCAGTGAGATCAGGCTGTCTGTGACATAGCCGTTTTCGCCCGCATACCCAAGCAGTCCGATCACTTCGGGATGGGCTTTGTCTCCGACGATAATCGAGGCATACCCTTTTTGGGAATGGCGGGATATTATGGACTGCACCCGTATGACACGGGGGCATGTTGCATCGATAACCTTGAACCCGGAATCATACAGCGCCCGACGATCCCCGGGAGGGATCCCGTGAGCCCGGATGATAACGGTACCTTCCCCGTTCTCCGGAATTTCATCGATTACCGAAATCCCTTTTTCTTTCAGAAGGCTGAGTACTTGCGGATTGTGGATAAGGGGCCCATAGGTGCAAATCGGCGTAGCTGTAGAATTGGCTGAATCAAAAGCCATTTCTACAGCTCGACGAACACCCATGCAGAAGCCCGCGGTCTTGGCGATGGTAACTTTCATTAAATACCGGTATGACCCGCATCGGGTTAATATAAGATTGAAATCAGGAAGCGGTCTCTTGTCTGAAGATGACTTTGTGATCAACCAGCGACATTGAATGAATGACGCCCCGCACAAACTTCTGCTCCCCGAAAATATTTACAAGTCTGAACCCGCCTTCTTCGGGCTCTACGGAATCCACGGCTTCCATGAGCAATTCATGTTCACTGCCGTCTTTCATCATATATGCATTTGCTTCGCACATCAGTTTTTATCCTTCCTCTTATTTTGACGACTTCGTAAAGTCCCATCTACTTCATTGTAGCGATTTTACCTTTGCTCGGAATCAAATCACTAGGCCTTGTATATGGAACTTTTAACTTAGCCATCTTTACCGATTTTGTGACTTTTTGCGCGATTGTCAATTTGGCTCTGTTGTTTAAATTTTTTTCTTAACTCAACATAGGTGTCAGATAGTCATCAATTAACGTGTCGACCAGGTGAGGCAGTGGTACAGCCATGGCCCCAACAATCACGACATTTTCCTGAGACAAGGGAATCAACAGCTTTCTGGCCGGACTTGAAGCAATGGCGGCGGCCATTTTCGGCGTAACCTCACCCATCATTGCATCCGCCATGACAATAGCGACGGAGCCGATTATAACATCGACCCGTGGCGCAGTAACGACAATTGCATTTTCACCTGACGCCCCCCGGTTGGCCCTTGCCTTCAACATCTGGGCTGTGGCAATGGCATTTGTCCCCAAAGCCACGATTTCCACGCTTTCTTCAAACGTTGTCTTCAGGCGTTTTATTATTGCAGCGCCAATCCCTCCACCCTGACCATCTACCACGCAAATCGATTTAACAGAATTCATACGCATTTCCGCTTCAGGCCTATTTCTAAAGTTTCTTGGTTTTTTGCCGAATGCGCCGACGGTTTTTAGGCAGCTTCCGGGCCGGACCTTTTTTCTTCGTACCGGTCACCCGTTTTGAAACAGTACCGCTCTCTTCTCCGAAATCACCTGCTTCCATCATTTCGGTCATCAGCAGTTTTTCTTCAAATTCGCCTGACGGTATGGCAACCGCCCCCTGTGATGCCGCAAAATCTGACACCTCGGTGTCGCTGCTGACAACAATCGCTTTTTCTCTTTCCTGCCGCGCCATTTTCCTGATTACCGAATCAGCGGACTCACCATGCCGCGAAAACTTTATATTCACCCCTTTCCAAGACGTTTCAGCACCAGGGAAAAAGTATTTCGCGGACCCGTCAAATACCAGGGTAATCTTATGCCGCTTGATTCGCCGGTATGCCACAAGTTTTTCGATCAGCGCATCCCGCCCGAACTCGAGCGCCTGCCGGTCGAGCGCCTTTAAGTCGGCGGACTGTCGAATAAGATTGTAACCATCGATGATCAAATGTAAAGGCAT
>SLIE01000274.1 GCA_007135795.1 Desulfobacterales bacterium | reverse complement strand
GTGTGCGGGCATCGGCCTAGTGTCGAGGTGTTATTCAAGTCGGTTGCAAGAGCTGCCGGAAGGAACGCCATAGGCGTTATATTGACGGGGATGGGAAAAGATGGTGCTTCGGGGCTCCTCGAGATGAGAAACAATGCCGCCTCCACAATCGCCCAGGATGAAGCATCCTGCGTGGTTTTCGGCATGCCCAGGGAGGCCATCCGGCTGGAGGCTGCCCAAAGCATATTGCCTTTGAATCGTATTCCTGAAAAAATTATCGAGTATGTAAATATGAAAAACGCCTGATAGGTATGGAAGAAACCGCGGCAAACGGGAGGAACAATGAGTACCGGAACCATTAAGAAAAAGTACATATTCGCCGGCACCGATCTCAGTGGAATTCGTAACCGTAATGAAATCAAGGTTATTGAAAATATGCAGGAGATCCTGGATGAATACCCCGCATTCTATCCCGATGTCATTGCCATTCAGGATGTCTATGCGCTTGCGTTGAACATGTTGCCGGCAAGATATTCTCAACAGTTTTCTATTGTTTTGCGGGAACCTGTCAGCAATGAAATGATTAGAAACGCGATTCGCAAGGCGCTTGTAAGGGTCATGAACAATCCCACGGACCAGATCGAAAGCCCGGGGCCTGTTCAATGGTAATTCCGCACGATGTGGAAAAACGCCTTGATTCGATCAATAAACTGCCGACCTTGCCGACGGTTATTGAAAACCTGGGGCATGCATTGCGAGATCCCGAGATCCAGGCCAGCAGAATTGCTGAAATAATCGAGGATGATCCTGCCATAATGGCGCGGATCATGAAGGTGGTCAATTCGTCGTTTTACCTCGGTAGTGAGAAGGCCGGCTCACTCAAGTCAGCCATTGTACGATTGGGGTTTCAGGCGGTAAGCAATATTGCGATGTCTGCGGCGGTTTTCTCCACTTTTCCGCCGGGTTCAAAAACCCGTTTCAACAGGGTGGAATTCTGGCGTCATTGTATCTGTACGGGTGTGGCCGCTGATATTGTGCATCATGCCATGCCCGAATCGTCCGGTTCGCGTATTCTTCTTTCCAGAGATCGCCTTCACCTGTGTGGTTTGCTGCATGATATCGGCAAGATTATATTTGAACAATTTTTCCATGATCAGTTTGTCTCCGCGATCCATATCAGCCAAAGGGAAAATATTTTTCTGGCGGATGCCGAAAAAAGAGTTATAGGTATTGATCATGCGCAGGCAGGTGCCTGGCTGGCGAAAAAATGGAATTTATCAGAGTCGTTGATAGAGGTTATTCGCTGGCACCACGAGCCTGAAAGAACGAGTATGGATTACAGGTATCTGGTCAACATCTGCCGGTTGGCTGATTTACTGGTCAATGCAAGTCATCTTGGTGACGGTGGAAATAATCTTTGTCTCGATATGAATGACACCTGCCGGGAATTTGACCTGGAAGCGGAACAACTGGTTAGCCTGGTTGATTCGGTGAAAGCAGGTGCACAAAATTCGACGCTGTTGATTTCGTTTTTACAATGAAGCAGCCTGAGTTATTGTAAAGGTTTTTCTGGATGGATCTAAATTATTATGAAACCCTGACCGAGGTTTCCATAGACAGCTACAGCTTCAAGGTCACCTGGAGCGCAGCGTTGGAGGATTGCTGCATTTTGTGGATGCAGGATAATGATACCATGAAACAGTTTGAAGCCTTAGGGCGTTTCAGTCAATATGATAAAAGAAATATCCTCGAGTTTATCGTCAGGTATGTCACCAGCCAGTCATTGCGGGAAGAAATCAGCAAGAGAAGATTTTCCGTGTACGTGGAAAATCTTTCCCCGGCATTTTTCGAAGAGATCCAGAAACTGGATTACAAGAAGAGGGTTGAAGCCTTGAGCAACCTGTATAATCTGGATTCCGTGATCGACGAGGTGGCGGATTTGAGATGGAAGCGGGGATTGATGGCGAAAAAATTTCATCCGGATGCAGGTGGCAATAACGCGGCCATGGCGCTGATTAATGAAGGGTATGAAATTTTAAAATCAAAAAAAGGAAAACCGCTGTAACCGGTTGTTTAAAAACGTCATGATCGTGTTCAATGCAAGGGGTGGCGTTTGTGGTATATTGTATTGTTTATTCGTATCGAAAATAGCTGGTGTTTTATCTCGCCTTGTTTTCAATCCAGAAATGACAGCACTCGCTCCACGTACTGCCGCGTTTCATGGTAAGGCACTTCGCCATTGAATCGTCGCATCGTCCCCGGGCCCGCGTTGTAGGCGGCCAGGCCCTTTCTGATGTCTCCTCCAAAAAGATTTATCATCTGTTTCAGGTATCTTGATCCGGCATCGATGTTTTCGCGAATATCAAACGGGTTTCGGACGCCGAGTTCACGGGCGGTATCCGGCATAAGCTGCATCAATCCCTGCGCCCCGGCCCTGGAGATTGCCTTTGCGTTAAAATTGGACTCCGCCCTGATCACGCTTCTGATTAGGTCATGGGGCAGGTTGTAGTCCGCTGCCGCCTTGGATATTGACCTCTCTATTGTCAGGGTTTCATTTTTCGATTGATGGCCGGGGTTTTCAGGGTAACCAATATCAATTGGTCCCGATCGATCATCGCCTTCCCAGCTAATCTTGCTTGTCACTGTATCGAGATAGATCTCTGTGCCGATTGATATCCGGGTGTAGGGTTTGTCATGGTTCAGGTGTGAGTGAACGATTTCCCAACACGATTCGGCGTATTCCGGATGATTGACCAGAAGGTGGGACACGGTGGGCATTTCAGGCGAAATGGTTCCCAGTCTGATAATACTCTTTTCCGGGAGGGCATCATTTCTTTTTGAAACCGGATTGGCTTTTTCCGCCCTGGTCAGTTCGACCGCGAATGGACTCGCAACTCCGGATTGTTTTTGCGGTGATGACGTCATCCGTTTACCCGGAAGTTGACTTGTATCGGTTTTATAGACCTGCATTTTTGAATATTTCCAAAATATACGGGTTGATAATAATTGATGGACGCGTAAAAAGCCGCAGCCAGACGATTTTGTAAAAAGCTCAAGATCAAAGCTTGCGCAATCTCTAAGAATGCATAGTGCTTAAGTGTACGAGGATGCCTACAAGGCGTAAGCCGCAAATTCTGAGAGACTGCGTAACGCAGATATCGGACTGTTACGAAGCCGTCATAAGTGATGCGTTTATTGTTTCTCGACTGTTCAAGGAAAATTCTTTAGTGGAATAAAAAAAGGTCGAGGCAGGTTGGGCTGAGAGATGCGAATCGCTCACGTTACGTTTGCTGGTCGAGCTGTCTTTTTTTGATTTTTTCCAGAAGGGTCGTTCTTTTCATG
>SLIE01000054.1 GCA_007135795.1 Desulfobacterales bacterium | reverse complement strand
GGAACTGCTCATGGGATGCGTGATAACAAATCATAGCACCAGCTCCTTTTTGAAAAAGGCGGATATTTTTCACCGAATCAAGCCGATCCATATCAGTCATTTAGGGTAATTAAATAATTTGGCACAAACCTGTTTCTTGTCAAATGGCCATAAATTTTGCATCACCCGTCATGGCGACCAATCACCGGAAAAATGAGAAGACAGGTTGGTTTTAGCAACCAAGGGGATCGGGTTATACCATATATCTTCTATAGCGTTCATGATTTCCTAAAACTGTTGAAGAACAGCGGTTTCACCATAATAACGAGCGGCTTGTCCTTCCTTGCAATTGACAATCAGAATCCTGACCAATCGATTCGAATTCTAAATGTGCCTCTCACATCTTTTTACTAGTTGTGAAATAACTTGACATTTAAGTAATTTTTTACCTATAGTTAGTATAAATTCACCATCACAACCAAACGCATAATCGCTCAAATCTTATGGTTCTCAAGTATTTCAAATCTATTGTATGACTCAACCAAATATTGCTTCGAGTTGAGAGTAAAATAACATACAACATTTAAGACCATGGAAACATTGCAGACATAGAACGCAAAATGGCATCCCAAACCCGAAAGTCATCGAAGTATATCCACAACCCCTCATCACGCGACTGTTTACGAGTGCGTCGAAAATCTTCAAACTATCTGTACATGTTGATTTGCAGGGAAAGAGACCCCTATCAGATTCCCGCCCCTGCCGGGAGAGATCATTTACTTTTAAAAGGCATAAATTTACAATGATGCAATATTTCGGGGCTCATCGATGTCTGTTTTCATAAAGCTTATGATACAAATCACCGTAATATTTTTTCTTCTACTGGTCCCCAGCATGACCTCAACGAGCCTGGCACATCAGCGGCAATGCTTTTTAGCTGCCGAGGATGCGCTTCGGGAAGGCCGCCGGGAAGAATTCAAACAACTTTTATCAACCCTTGAAGATTATCCCCTTTATGCGTACCTGGTCTATGAAGACCTCCGGCAAAACCTGTCCCTTGAAAACGAGGAACTGATATTATCACTCATGGCAGCATACGCGGAAACCCCCCTTGGCATTCGCTTCGAAAATTTATGGCTTCAACATCTGGCAAAAAACAAACAGTGGATAAAATTGGCCCGGGACTACAAAGCCTCGACAAGTACCTCCGTACAATGCTACTACGCCCGATCCCTGATGGAAACCGGCCAATACGCCAGGGCATGGGATGAAGCCGAAAAATTGTGGCGCCATGGTTATTCACGTCCTAACGAATGCGATCCTGTGTTTGATCAATGGAAAAAAACGGAAGGATTTACAGCCGAAATTGTCTGGCAGCGAATCGAACTTAGCATTACGCATGGTCAGATCAGTCTTGCCAGATATCTCAATCGATATTTACCCCCGGACGATCAATACTGGCTTGAGCTGTGGCTTGCCATTCTATCCCGTCCGAAAAAAACGCTTGATTTTGACTGGTCGACAGCGACGCATCCCATGGCAGAAAAAATACTTCACCAGGGCATGAGCGGCCTTATCCGGGAAGATACCCTGAACGCGCTTGCACATTGGCAGGATCTCATGGCTACCCATGACCTGAAAGCTTTTGATACCGCCCCTATTGAACAGGAGATCGGTCTTTATCTCTGCTTGCGCAAGCATCGTGAGGCTTTGGCATATCTAAACACACTTCACGGGGAGAAAATGACACCCACGTTGCGGTGGTGGCATATACGGGCTGCAATTTACAAGCAGGACTGGCAGGCGGTTCTGGCGGCCTGGGAACATTTGAGCGATCCGGACAGAATAACACCACGCTGGACCTACTGGCATGCCAGGGCCCTCGAGGAATTAGGGCATAAAAGTGAAGCGGTGTTGGCGTATCAGCGTATCACAGGACGGCAAAACTATTTTTCCCTGCTGGCCGCCGATCGCTTAAACCTGCCCTACTCGCTGAATCATATCCCAATTACAGCCGGGGATGCGGATATTGCGGCACTGCAACAGGATCCGGGCATCATGCGGGCAATGGAGTTTTTTTACCTGGATCGCATGACCGACGCCCGCAGGGAATGGCACTTCGCCATGGCCGGCAAGGGTGTTTCCGAAAACAATGCAGCCGCACTGCTGGCTCACCGCATGGGTTTTCACGACCGGGCAATCATTGCTGCCGCCGCTACCGGGTCATACGACGATTTGATCATCCGATTCCCTATGTCATACCGAGCACTTATCCAGAAATACGCACGGGAAAGGGATCTTGACCCCAGCTGGTTGTTTGCCTTGGCCAGACAGGAGAGCATGTTCATTCCTGATGTGCGTTCCCCTGCCGGAGCCCTTGGTGTCATGCAAATCATGCCAGACACCGGAAGGCGCATTGCCGCCAGGATTGGGGAGAATTTTACAAACCAACACATGCTCCTGGTGCCGGAAACCAATATCCGGTTTGGGACCCTTTATCTGAAAAATCGCCTTGATGACTTGCAGGGAAATCCCGTTCTGGCCACCGCAGCCTACAATGCGGGAATACGGCGTGTAAATAACTGGTTGCCGGAGAATACGGGTCTGCCTGCAGATGTCTGGATAGAGACCATTCCGTTTTTTGAAACCAGGGATTACGTGGAAAAGATCTTTACGTATAAGATTATTTATCAGCAACTTTTGGGCCAGGTTCCAGACCGGCTTACCGCCATGATGTCCAATATATCGGGTGAACCGATTATTGCGGCATACACGACGCCTTGAAAGAACGCCCGGGTTTATTATTGATGCACTCGTAAAAAGTCACCAAATCTTTAAAGGTGGCTAAGTTAAGGTTCCACATACAAGACATAGTGATTTGATTCCGAGCAAATGTAAAATTACGACAACGGAGTTTAAGACCACGCGACCGGAAAAATGACCTCAGAAATATACGATCCCCAGAAGGAGCACGGACCCGGCGAATACAAATCCCAGCAGCATGAACAAGCCGTCATGAACCGTCAGAGCGAGGCCGAAAATCAACAACGTGATGCCGGCAAGGTTGATGCTGAAAGGAATAAACTCCATGACCGGCATGGCCAGCCCCACCAGGAAACATATAAACGCGACAGCAGTGATCACCCGTCTGTCCATCCATTTTTCCAGCCGTCCTTTCGTCAGGTAATCCGCCGCACGTGATACCGGCCTGATCCACGACAGCCCCTTTTCGATCTTTTGGCGTCCCAGAGACCGCCTGGCAATAAATCCGGGGAGCCATAAATGATCACGCTTCAGAAGTAACTGAACCGTGATGAGAATAACCAGAGCCCCCATCACCACCG
>SLIE01000043.1 GCA_007135795.1 Desulfobacterales bacterium | reverse complement strand
TGGAGCTGGCCCGCACTGAATTCGAAGAGATGATCGAAGAAGACCTGAAACGAACCATGGACTCGGTCAGCCAGGCATTGAAAGACGCGCAGGCGCTCCCTTCGGCCATTGACCGGATCATCCTGGTAGGCGGCAGCACACGGATACCCATGGTGTCGAACCTGCTGGAAGAAAAAATCGGGATGGCACCCCACAGCGAAATCGACCCGGATCTCTGCGTGGCCCTCGGTGCAGCCCTTCAGGCAGGACGCGAAATGGGAAGAACCGATGCCGGGGTTTTGATCGATATCACCCCTTATACATTCGGCACATCAGTGCTGGACGAGCTCGACGGCCAGATGACACCCCATAAATTCGTTCCCATCATTCGTCGCAACACCAAGCTCCCGGCCTCAAAAAGCGATGCGTTCTACACGGTCAGTGACGGGCAGAAATATGTCGAAATCAACATCTACCAGGGTGAAAACAAGGATGCCCGGGAGAATGTCCTGATCGGCACCTATAACTTCGATTTGTCCGGAACGCCTGCCAACAGCCCGGTCATCCTTCACATGGACCTCGACATCAACGGCATCTTGAAGCTCAAAGCCGTGGAAAAACTGACCGGTAATGCCATTAACACGGTAATTGAAAACGCCTTTTCCCGCTTTGACGAACAAGCGATTGCCGCCTCGGAAAAACGAATCCACCAACTCATCGGTTCCGGAAGTGAAAACAACACTGCAACAGTGACACCCGGGGAAGCCGGCGCTCAAAATCCGGGTTTACCCCCTGCACTATCGGCGTTGATCAAAAAAGCCGAATCATATCTCGACACCGCACCCCCCGAAGATTACGACGAAATCATCAACCTGATCGAAGATATCCGAGATGCAACAGGCAGCGGACACATTGACGAGGCTGAAAGCATGGCCAAAGAACTCGAAGATATCCTTTTTTATCTTGATTAATGCTATTTGATTCACTAAAGGATCGACATATGGAACACTGCCCCACCTGCAACGCCAGGTACAAGGAAAAACCCGCCTGCTACCGGTGCGGCACCGACCTTGCGCGCCTCGTTGCCATTGAAAAAGAAGCGGCCATCCACCATGCAAAAGCCAC
The DNA here is from genome assembly GCA_007135795.1 of Desulfobacterales bacterium. Classification (GTDB taxonomy): domain Bacteria; phylum Desulfobacterota; class Desulfobacteria; order Desulfobacterales; family Desulfosalsimonadaceae; genus B1SED10-16. The sequence continues at coordinate 2,221 of SLIE01000043.1, read as the reverse complement.
AGAGGCATTCCACCAGCAAAATTTCCAGACTATGTATTTTCACGCCCACCGCGCCTGTTCACTCCTTCGAACCCCTGCCTCAGAAAAACTCCTGGCATGCGCCGCCCTATCGACCGGCGACCACAAAACCGCCCTGTCAAGCTGGAAACGATTGCAAATCACCCAAAAATCATCTTGACCGCCCCCCCTTGGGACCGCCAGGCTCCTGCCTGGCACAAAAACCAGGCGCAGCCTGGCCACCCCGTCCATTCTATCCCCACCAAACACCCACTCCCTCTACCTTCCTTACTCTTTCTTGCCTTTCTTACCCATTTTCTATAATTTTCTCATCATTTTTGACTGTACCCAAGCTGCCCTCATGCGTAATCCGTGTAATATCAATAAATTTTACTCTGACCCTCATTTAAAAAATTGACATTCCCGTCAACTATGCTGTAATTAAATCATTTATCATTCCCACAGGAAACAACCATGCAAAACGATTATACAGGAACCATCAGGCAACGATTCCATACATTTATATCGGATTCCACAGATGCCGGACAATCCATCAAACTCGTTTATCTTTTTGGTTCTGCCCTGAACCCTCAACAATTCAATGCCGGTTCCGACATTGACCTGGCTTTCCTTATTGATCCGCCCTTGTATAAGAAAGATCCGTTTCTCCATTCAGCCCCGGCATACATGAGCGCCACGGAAATCGGATTACTCCTGAACCGGCAGACCGATGTTATTATCTTGAATGCTGCATCGATCGAAACCGCCTACCAGGTTGTAACAACCGGGTTGCTCCTGTATGAGGCGGAATGCGAGGGCAACCTGGAATATGAAGCAGCGATCAGGGGGCTGTATTATGATTTTAAACCATTTCTTCAACAATTGAGAAAACAACGCATGTTGCACTCGCGCAGCGAAAAGTAATGAACAATGAAGACGATAGAAAAAAAAATGGGGATAATAGAAGAGCGTGTCTCAAAGCTTGCTGATATGGCTCAGAAAATCGGTACTTTTGAAGAATACGTGACCTCGCGGGACAACAGGGACATTGCGGAAAGAAATATTCAGGTTGCAATCGAGGCCTGCCTGGATATCGGCAAAATTATCATTGCCAATCAGAATCTGCCGGAACCTGCCGACAATAAGGGCGTTTTTTCTGTACTTGCAGAAAAAAACATTATCAACACGGAGAGCTTACGTTTTTTAATACCCATGGCCGGAACAAGAAATATACTGGTTCATGGCTATGACCGGATAGACAATGCACTGATCTATGGAATAATAAAAAAGCACCTCAACCATTTTGAGGAATTTCTGGATCAGATCAGGGAGTATTATACCAACACCGGGTAGCACTTCAATGGCTCTTGGTTACTCCACCATGCGTTTGCTTATACATCCAAGACCTTCATTTTCCATACGGCGAAACAATCTGCAAAAACCCCCTCTCCAACGCTTTCCGGCATTCCTGAATTTCCCGCAACCACCCCACCAGAAAAGCTTCCGACCCTGCCTCCGCCGCACGTACCAGCGCCATCTGAGCCGGGCACAAATACCAGGTGCACATAAAAGGTCGTACCATCCGGGGTATCACACACCCTTTATCTCCCAAACAGGAACATGCCTTCCCGGCAACAGCTGACGGCTGGCCGACGGGCAGTCCTTTCCAAAGAAAATGCAGAAAAACAAGATCCCGAAAATCATACCGGACCGTAGCCCGCACACAACACGGCTCCCTGCAATCAGGACACGTCCGCTCGCAAAGATTATCCAAAACAGATTCCAGAGAGTCAATTTTACCGGCAATGGCGCCGGCCGCCTCCACCAAAACCCCGCTCCTGCCGGCATAAACACTCAAATGATGGTCTATACTAATCTGCACTTCCCGCCAATCACCAGGCACATCCCAAAACATAACAAAGATCCCCGATCCACCGTAGAAACATTTAATATTGCTTGTTCTTATATTTTATACTATGACTGCTCCAATAAAATCCAATACCATACGGAACCCTCATGAACCCATGTGAATCTTGCGAACTCGCAGACAAAATCCACGAATGCTGCGGCCGATTCCCGGACACCGCCGAATCAGTCGATTTTCTACTCGAAAACAACGTCCATGTCGCCGCCTGCCCCCATCTCTCCCCCCATGGCTACTGCCAAATCTACACCCACCGCCCCCTGAACTGCCGCATGCACACCTGCCAAATAGACCTCACAC
>SLIE01000147.1 GCA_007135795.1 Desulfobacterales bacterium | reverse complement strand
TACATTAACGTTGATCCCGGAACCATGAATCCATTTCAACATGGTGAAGTCTTCGTAACTGATGACGGTGCTGAAACCGATCTGGACCTGGGGCATTATGAACGCTTTGTCACGGTTCGGCTTGGAAGGGAAAATAACTATACAACCGGTAAGATTTATCACTCGGTGATCAACAAAGAACGGCGCGGTGATTATCTGGGCGGAACCGTGCAGGTAATTCCGCATATCACCGATGAAATCAAGGCCAGTATTTTCAAAACAGCCAGTGATTACGATTTCGTGATCGTTGAAATCGGCGGTACGATCGGTGATATTGAAAGCCTGCCGTTTCTTGAAGCCATTCGCCAGTTTCGTTTTGATGCCGGTCGGGAAAATGTGCTCTACATTCACTTGACGTATATTCCGTATATGGCACCGTCCGGAGAACTTAAAACCAAACCGACACAACACAGTGTAAAGGAATTGCGAAGCATCGGTATCCAGCCGGACATACTCCTTTGCCGCACGGATCGGTACCTGTCCAAAGAGATCAAAGCCAAAATAGCGCTTTTTTGTAACGTCAGCCATGACGCCGTAATAACCGCAAAGGATGTCGACTGCATATATGAAGTGCCCCTGATTTTTAACAGGGAAGGGCTCGATGGCAAGATACTTGAAATCCTCAATGTCTGGACCGGATCACCTCGCCTGGAAAACTGGGACAAGTTGGTTTATCGATGCAAGAATCCGAGTCATACGGTTACAATTGCAGTGGTTGGAAAATATACGGATTTGACGGAGTCATATAAAAGTTTAAATGAAGCCCTGTATCACGGTGGGATCGCAAACGATACGGCCGTGGAATTACGGTATGTGGATTCAAGTACACTTGATTTGGATAATTTCGAAAACGAACTGGCCGGAATAGATGGTCTTCTGGTTCCGGGAGGGTTTGGCGAACGGGGAATCGAAGGAAAAATTCTGGCCATAAGATATGCCCGCGAACATGAGATTCCTTTTTTTGGTATATGCCTGGGCATGCAGCTGGCCGTGATCGAGTTTGCGAGAAATGTCGTTAAGCTTGAAGACGCGCACAGTTCCGAGTTCAAAATAGATGCGAAATCACCTTTGATTTATCTCATGACAGAATGGTATGATGAACGAAAAAACTGCGTCGAGCGAAGGGATACAAAGTCCGAAAAGGGGGGCACCATGCGATTGGGCGCCTATCCTTGCAAAATCAGCAAGAATACCCTTGCCCACAGCGCTTATAAACAAGATGAGATTTCCGAACGACATCGGCATCGGTATGAATTCAATATGGCGTTCAAGGAAGCGTTGGAAAAAAGCGGACTTATTTTTTCCGGGTTTTCACCCAAGGGCGATCTTGTGGAAATCGTCGAGATCAAGGATCACCCTTGGTTTCTCGGGTGTCAATTTCATCCTGAGTTCAAGTCCCGCCCAATGGTACCGCACCCCTTGTTCACGGATTTCATCAAAGCGGCATTAAATCGAAGGTCATCCATTGCCGGTGATAGAATCTGCTGATGTCTCCAGTGAATCATATCAAGCGCCTGCCGTGTCTCAGGGCGGGTGACCGAATCGGTGTGGCAGCGCCTGCAAGCCCTTTTGACCGTGAACGCTTTGGTGCCGGCGTGAAAACCCTTGAGGAAATGGGGTTTGAAGTTGTATGTCCGAAAGGCATTTACAGCCGGCACGAGTATCTTGCAGGGACTGATGTTCATCGATTGGCAATCATTCATTCCCTGTTTGCCGACAAGACGATTAAAGCCATCTGGTGTGCGAGGGGCGGTTACGGGTCCATGAGATTGCTCCCGCATCTGGATGTAAAACTCATCCGCGAAAACCCTAAAGTGTTTATCGGATGCAGTGATATCACCGCTGTTTTAAACTTTCTGCATGCCCGTTGCAGCATGGTGTCGTTCCATGGACCAATGATCATTTCGCTGTCTCGTGCTGATGAAAGATCGATTGATTCCCTGAAATCCGCATTGACCGAAAAACAGTTGATTACTATTTTGGCAGATACACCTGTGACATATGTTTCCGGTTACAGCACCGGTCCTGTTTCAGGCGGCAATCTGTCAACGCTCTCCCACTTATTGGGAACCCCCTACTTCCCTGATTTTTCGGGTTCAATTGTTTTTATAGAAGATGTCGGTGAAAAACCTTACAGGATAGATCGAATGCTGACCCAGCTGATCCTGTCCGGATGTTTTAATCATGCGGCGGGGATATGTCTGGGAAGTTTTCACAACTGCGGGGAAAAAGAGAAGATTCATCAGGTTTTGATGGAACGTCTTTCATCGCTTTCAATACCGGTTTTGGCCGGTTTTCCGGCAGGCCACGATATGCCCAGCCTTGTAGTTCCGATTGGTCTCGTAGCACGTCTGGATACCGCAGCAGGCAGTCTCTCGTATCTGGAAAGCGCCATGTTGTAGAAATAGAGTGACGGTTCGTCCCAGAACTGCGGCGCTTGCTGAACGGGTTTAAATTCGGCTCGATGCTCGTTTAAGACAAGTAAATTGCACTTTTTCACCTCTTTTACTTTGTCTCAGCGCTTGCCGCTCATGACGTGTATAAGGCCCCGTTGAACCTCGTGATGGCTTGTTTTGATCCCTGATCATTGAAGCGTCAGTATGCACAGGCGGCTGCAGCGAGATACATTTATTCGTTGTCTCTTTTTTTCAACAGTATATTCAATCGAACGACATGTGATAGCAGCGATTCCACCATGGTCAGGTTCAAAAATATAGTAAATTTAATGGCACAGGCGGTTGCAGACCAGGTTTTTCCCGGGGGAGTACTCTTAGCCGTGCGCGGTGATGAGGTTGTCATTACCGAAGCGGTTGGGAACACAAGTATTTTTGGAAATCGAAGAAAAGTGTCACCCGATACCATTTTTGATCTGGCATCATTGACAAAACCATTGGCCACGACACTTGCAGTGATGTTTCTTTGTAGCCGGGGGGAAATTGCCCTTGATGATCCTGTATTAGGAAACACAGATAATTCTCCCAGTGACGCTAAAAATGAGATCACCTGGCTTAACCTGCTATGTCACACTTCAGGGCTACCGGCTTACAGACCGTATTATAAAAGGCTGCTGCTGCTTCCTGAATCAGATAGAAAGCCTGCACTGTATCATGCGTTGTGCAATGAACCCCTTGTTTGCCCGGTTGGGCGTGAGACAACCTATAGCGACGTAGGGTTTCTTTTTTTACAAATGGGTATAGAGGCTGTTGTTAAAAAGCCGCTTGCTACTTTTATCCGGGATTGCCTTTATCAATCCCTTGGGATTCAGGGGTTGTTTTTTCCATTATTGCAAAATG
>SLIE01000048.1 GCA_007135795.1 Desulfobacterales bacterium | reverse complement strand
TCCTGTGCCACTTTTTTTGTTTTTATTGAAATGTTTCGTATCCGCCGGACCATTTGTCCCGCGACGCCTTGAATAAGCAGAAGGATCAGAAGTATGGAAAGGCCGCCGGCAATCGTGTAGTAGAAACGGAAATTCACAACCGGGGCCAGAACCTCCCTACCGGGTGCATACATGACAAGTACCCAGGGGGCCTGCTCAAGCCGGTAAAAGCCGCTTATCATTTCCGGCGGATGCCCGTCGCCGAGGTAGGTGCCAAAATGTTCTTCCTGCATTTTTTCAAGTACCGCCAATTCAACGGGATCACCGGTTTCCCCCAATTGCATCCGTCCTTCTTCCATGGCGGCACTGTGGGCCAGGTATCGGCCGGAAAAATCAACGATGCATGCTTTTTGACTCTGCCACCATCCGAATTGTTCAACAATCCCCATCAGGTAATTAAAGCTTACGGCTACTTCGAGTTCTCCAAAAAGTTCGTCCTGATCGTCCCGTATTTCCGAAACCATTACTACTGTTTCTTCCCCGATCTCCGCATCATATCGCGGACCCGTGACGATAAGCGCTTCAGCTTTGTGGCGGTGCATCCTGTGATCTTGATTCATGGGCATTGGCAATCGGTTTTCCCTGGCTTCTCCGGGCAATACCTGATCATTGAACCATGTCAGATCAACCCGGGTCACCCCTTCCAGGGTCTCCAGTGTTTCGAGGATGAAATTTACATTGGCGCGGCGACCATTGTCCGCAACCATTTCATTGAAAACATTTATCCACCTGGCTGGATAATCCAGGCGCATATCAATGTGATGCGCCGCACGTTCGAGACCGAGTATCGCCCCTTGCCGCCACTGGTCGATAAGAAGGTTTCTGGCATAAATAAAACCGGTGATTCCCGTAATGATAAGGAGCAACGTCACCGGAAGCAGTAGCAGAAGCGCGAGACGCAATTTCAAGCTGTTGATCATGATAGGTTGTCACCCCGGTAAAGACGGTGTCCGTCTGATTGTTTTATATGATTTCATAAACTGTAACCGGATTTATATGACCTTTAATATAATGGGCGCCTTTCTCTTTCAGGGTATATCCGGAACGGGTCATGTCAAGGGTGTCGCTGCAGACAAGGATACCACAATTTAAATCTTTGGTCAGTTCCTGTATTCTGGACGCTTTGTTCACAGTCTCTCCAATGAGGCCATACGATGGATGATTTTTGCTCCCGGTGTTGCCTGCCAGGACAACCCCGGAGCATATTCCGATACCGTTTTGGAAGGGTGTTTTCCCCACTGCCTGTCTTTTCCGGTTTAAATCGGATAGGCGGTGTTTCATCTCCAGCGCTGCCTGAATCGCCTTATCCGCATGGTCTTCCGTTTCCAGGGGAACACCGAAAACGGCTTCGATTTCATCGCCCACGTACTGAAGAACGAGCCCGTTGTTTTGGCGAATTGTCTCTTCCATGGCTGTAAAGTATTCCCGCATGCCGAGGATGACTTCTTCAGGGGAATGTTCCTCCACGTAGCGGGAAAAATCCCGTAAATCGGCGAAGAGCATTGTGGCGATTTTTCGTTCCCCGTCCAGGGGGATTTTGCCTGAGAGGATTTTGTCCCTGATTGCCGGTGTCAGGTATCGGCCAAAAGATTCCCTGACCCGTTCTCGTTCAGCCAATCCTTTGATCATGTTGTTCCCGGCCTCGGCAAGCACGCCGATTTCATCATTGGACACAATACGGATTTGCTGCGTAAAATCCCCTTTTTTTACTTTTTTAACTACTTTGAGCATCGACTCGAGGGGGGTTACAATGGAGCGACCCACCAGTGCGTTGAGCCGAAAGCCGATAATTGTAAAAATGATGCTCAAAACCATGGCAAACAAGAAAATGTCAACAGTTGGCTGGTTCGGGATCTCCGGATTTTCCACCACGTCCCGGGCAACAAACCCAATGGTGAACACCAGGATAACCATCGGGGTAAGTGTGCCAGCCAGAAAAAACAGTCTTATTCGTCGAAGCACGTTAATCTTTACAGCCCCCTTGACTTCCGTAAGCCCGCCCGTCGGGAAGACCATCGGTACCAGAACCCGCCTGCAGTAGCTTTCCACAATAAAAAACGACAGGCACGCCGTGAGCAGCCCGATCATCACGGTTCTCATAAAAAGCAGCCTTGCGGAACGGATATCCATTCCGAACAGATCAAAAGACCAGGCGGCGATGATAATTAAAATCGGGGCGATCAGATAGACGGTCAGGTTCACGATCGCAAGGATCAGCGGCAGGTTCAGTACCCGACGTTTTATTTGTTCGTCACTGAACCGGTCGCATTGCAGGCCTTTTCTCCGAGCCTCTATGAAAGCACACACCGGGCATTGGAAATAATACTGCAAAAGGGCGATGATAATCAGAATAAGGGGGAAAATGAATAACAGGAACAACCAGCCTTCTTCGGAAATAAAGTAAAATTCCCTGAACTGGAATAATGTGAGTGGTGTAAAAAAGAGTAACACCAGAATTGTCAGAAAACCCAATATATTCGAAGATATATTTCGAATATACAGGTTCAGGTAAATTTTTCCGGGCGAGAACGCCCCGTGCTCATCATGCGGGGATATCGGCATGTCGCACGTCATGATTTCCGGATTTTTCATTCAATGCCTTCAAATTTTGGGGTCCTTCACCGGGTAATGCAATGCCGCCATTAAGCCACAATGTTTCCAATCCCTTCGATAGCGTACCCTTTTTTATCACTATAGCGCTGAACCAGAGTTGCCGCCTTTTGGTTCATGGCAAGTTGCCTGGAATCGATTTCCGCCTTGAACCCCATGTAAAAAGGGCCGAGGTGTATGGGTTCCCCATTGTACTGATCATGAATCACGCAGTTGGGATGCGCGTAGAGCCAGCGGAGTTGGGCAGTTGTCATCGCGTTTTGTGGCATCTGGTCAAGGAAATGTTCGATTTCTTCCAAGTCTGACGCCAGCAGATTGTTCCACCCGAAAATGATATTCCCGTTTACCCGGACCCCATGCGCCGCGCAAATTTCAAGGGTTTCCAGGATATCGTCATTGGTGATCCCTTTCCCCATGTAGTCAAGCATCCGGTTGGAAGGAAATTCAATGCCGATTCCGATGGTGATGGATGGGAAATCACTCCCCCGTTGTTTCAGGATATCTTTCAGCGCCTTGTTTTCGGCTTTTGCCGAACGCATGAAGGTCTTGTATTCCAGGTCGTGCCGAGCCGGCAGGGATGAGAAAACCGTCCTGATGGCAGCCGGAGTAATGGATCCGGTGTTAAGCCGGACGAGTTTCCTGCCCGGGTGATCAAGTTTTTCAAATCGGTAATCCAGGTGACTT
>SLIE01000119.1 GCA_007135795.1 Desulfobacterales bacterium | reverse complement strand
CGGTTTTGATAAGAAAGAGAGTGGGAGTTTTCAAAATGGAAAAACAGTCTGTAAATATCCTGATTGTTGATGACGATCGTTTCATGCTTTCCCTTTTGAGGGTGATGCTGGAAAACATGGGATACACCAATATCATGACGGCTCAAAGCGGCGTAGAAGCACTTGAATATATAAGCGGATCCGGGAAGCCGCCGGATCTCATTCTCTGTGATTTGAGAATGCCCGGAATGGACGGTCTGGAATTTGCGCGCAACCTGGTTACGTTCAGATATAGCGGGAACCTGATTATCGTCAGTGGCGCGGAAAGTCGCATCCTGGAATCCGCTGAAAAACTTTTGCAGGCACATGGCATTCGGGTGCTGGGTCAATTGCGTAAACCATTTATAGCCGCTGATCTGGCTGCACTCATAGAAAAATGGACGCCACCCCCAAACGATATGCCCATAATCAATAGAAAAATGTACAGCCGTGAGGAAATTCAAAAAGCCATCATAAATCAAGAGTTTTTGAATTACTACCAGCCCAAAACAGAAGTCGCCACAGGCCGTGTAACCGGAATGGAAACCCTGGTGCGCTGGCAGCATCCGTCAGACGGTCTCGTGTTTCCGGAACAATTCATAGCAGTTGCAGAAAAAAATGGTATTATCGACGATATAACCGCAATGATCTTCTCAAACGCGCTGGCGGCAGCTGGAGACTGGCACGACAACGGGCAATCCATGAAAATCGCCGTGAATATTTCCATGAGCAATTTGAGATCTCTTTATTTTCCCGATTTTATCGAACAACTGGCAAACGACGCCGGGGTACCACCAGAAAATATCATATTGGAAATCACGGAAAGCCAGTTAATGGAAAACCACCTGGTCTCGATTGAGGTTCTCACGCGTCTCCGGTTGAAAGGATTTGCCTTGTCCATAGACGATTTCGGCACCGGCAATTCCACCTTTGCGCAATTGCGGGACATCCCTTTTTCAGAATTGAAAGTCGATCGCGGTTTTGTTCATGGGGCATGCTGTGCCAACACAACGATTCGGGCGATTTACCATGCCAGTCTCGATCTTGCAAAAAAACTGAACATGGCGGTTGTCGCCGAAGGGGTTGAGGATATTGATGACTGGGACTTTTTAAAGCATACCGGATGTCAGATGGCCCAAGGGTATTTCCTCGCCCACCCAATGCCCGAATCGAGTGTATCCGACTGGGTCGAATCTTGGCACCAGCGAATCAGGGACGGAGAGATATAAATCGGCACGGTTCCTGGAAATTCATTTCCGACGCATCAACCAACGACTGCACGACCATTCATCTTTCCTAAAGAATTCTGCATTCTCATCCGACACGTATAGTAACACTAAAGCTGCGACGAAAAGATCAATCATCGATAATTGGTCTGACACAAAATAAACGGATATATTTTGAATCCTACACAACACAATACAATCCGGTTCTCGACCTTGTTGCTGCCACTCGTGTTTTATTTTCTTTGCCTCCAGTATCTGCTACCGGTTCACAATGTTTTTGCCGAAACTTTTTTTCTTTCTCCTGAAGAATATGAATGGCTCCAGGAGCATAAGGATAAGCTCAGGATCGCGCCCGACCCCCATTATCCGCCCATTGAATATTACGATGAACATGGTGTGCATGTCGGCATTGCAGCCGACTATATCGACCTGATCCAACAAAAACTCCAGGTTGAGTTCAAGTTCGTTCGCCTGAAAAATTTCCAGGAAATTCTCGAAAAAGCACGAACCCATGATATAGATATCATCGCTTCTGCCATCAAAACAGAGAGCCGGGAAAAATTCCTCGATTTCACATCCCCCTACATTAAAATCCCCAATGTGATTATAGTACGAAAAGAAGATCCGCGTCGGCTCTCACTAACCGATCTGAAAGGGATGACCGGAATCGTTTACCAGGCCGGCTATACGATCGGCGATGTTCTCATGGAAAAACACGGAATTACGCACGCACGGCCCATCACCGATCCGGCGGAAGCATTGCGGGATCTATCTATGGGGCGCATCAATGTGATCGTCGGAAACATTGGTGTCTTGTCACATTACGCAAGCCGGGAAGGCATCCCCAACCTGCGCGTGGCCGGTGATTGTGATTTCGACGATGTCATATCCTTTGCCTCGAGAAATGATCTCTCAATGATAAATGTTATTCTTGAAAAAACACTGGGGCAGATCACCGCACAGGAACGGGAAGAGATCAAAAACAGGTGGATCAAGATGGAAGCACCTGGATATTTTCCTCATAAGCGATTCTGGACTGGTATATTCGGAATAGCCGGCCTTTCCTTTGCCGTTCTCGTCCTTTTTTATGCCTGGAACCGAACATTGCACAGGCAGGTTGGGGAAAAAACCCAGGAGCTGAAGAAAAGCGAGGAAAAATATCGCCTCATCGCTGACAACATGGCGGATGTCATCGCCATTATTGATCTTGATCTGAAACTGGTTTATGTAAGCCCGTCCATTATGAACGTAAATGGATACCGGGTAGAGGAAGCCGTCGGAAAATCAATCAAAAGCATTCTCACCCCTGAATCTGTAAACATAGCCCTTGAATATTTTGAAGAAGAAAAGATCCTTGAACGCGACAACAATGCGGACCCGGCCAGAACTCGCGTGATCGAACTTGAACAATACAAAAAAAGCGGAGAAACGATCTGGACACAAATTGCCTTTTCATTTCTTCGCGATGAGAATGGACGACCAACAGGTATACTGACAATAACCCGGGATATAACGATCCACAAAGAAGCTGAAAAGCAAAGAAAACAACTCGAAATTCAGCTTCGTCATGCCCAGAAGATGGAGGCGGTCGGGAAGCTTGCCGGGGGTGTGGCACATGATTTCAACAATATGTTGAGTATTATAAACGGCTATGCGGAAATGTCGCTGGAAACGCTTGATCCGCAGGATCTTTCCTATCGTAATTTTCAGGAGATCAGAAAAGCCGGGCTGCGCTCAGCCGATCTTGTCAGGCAGCTTCTGGCGTTTGCCCGAAAACAACCCATCGCCCCCGTGCTTTTAGACCTGAACGAAACCGTGTCCAACATGCTCAGTATGCTTCAAAGGCTAATTGGCGAGGACATCGCACTGTTGTGGAAACCCGGTAAAGGTATCTGGCAGGTGAAAATCGATCCATCCCAGGTCGATCAGTTGCTTGCCAATTTAACAGTCAACAGCCGCGATGCAATAACGGATGTGGGCAAAATCACAATCGAGACGGCCAACAAGACCTTTGATCATCAATACTGCCGGATGCACACAGATTTCGTCGAAGGTCAATTCGTAATGCTGGCGGTAAGTGATGACGGTT
>SLIE01000306.1 GCA_007135795.1 Desulfobacterales bacterium | reverse complement strand
GAATCCGGGAATCGGGTAAATTCCTATCTGGCAATTGATCTGTGACTCAAGAGTGGAGATCAGGCTGCTTTTTTCGCCCAAAAGCAACTCGGCAATGACTGGATGGACTTTAAGCTGAATCCGGGCGCCATCCGCATCTTCCGATTTTCGTACAATTTCCCGGTAGATATTGTAACACAAGGTTTCCCGGGAGAGGAGCATACCCTCCCCCTCACAATAATAGCAAGGCTCGTAAAGTGTTTTGGGCAGGGATCGGACAACTCTTTTCCGCGTCATTTGTATGAGGCCAAGATCCGACATGGCCAGAACATTGGTCTTTGCCTTGTCCTTTTTAAGGGCGTCCTTTAAGGTATTATAGACTTTTTCCTGATCTGCCTTGCTTTCCATGTCGATAAAGTCGATGATGATTATCCCGCCAAGATTCCTGAGACGTATCTGGTATGCAATTTCTTTGACTGCCTCGAGGTTGGTTTGCAATATGGTTTCCTCGAAATTACGCTTTCCGACAAACCTGCCGGTGTTGACGTCGATTGCCACAAGCGCTTCGGTGTTTTCGAGTACAATGTACCCTCCGCACTTTAGCCAGACCTTTTTCTTAAGCGCTCTTTGAATATCCACTTCAAGGTTGTAGGCATCGAATATAGGCTCATTTCCCTTGTACAAACTTACAGAGTCCTTTAAGCGTGGCATGAACTTGTTGACAAAGGAGACAACGGATTTATAGACTATCCTCGAGTCGATGGTCACCTTGTCCGCTTCGTGCGCCAACAGGTCACGGACACTTCGGAGGGTCACTGTAAGTTCCTGGTGAAGAAGACTTGGAGAAGGTGCCGTGCGATACGTTTCCTGGATGTCCGCATACAGGTTGTCGAGAAATTGCATTTCCTTGGCAATGGTCTCTTCGCTGACGCCTTCCCCGGCAGTTCGGAGGATGTAGCCATGAGAATTTGTTTGAAGAGAGATCACGAGGTCTTTCAGACGGGTTCTTTCTTTTTCGTCGAAGATTCTCCGGGAAATGCCGACATGGTCGACCGTTGGCATCAGTACCAGAAAGCGTCCCGGCAGTGATATGTAGGTGGTCAGGCGAGCCCCCTTGCTTCCGATCGGAGACCTTGCAATCTGAACGAGGATTTCTTCACCCTCCCGGATCAGATCCTCGATGGGTGTTTTGACGGTACGGGCTTCAATGGCGGTATTAAGCGATTCCTCGTTATTTTCTTCTGCAACAAGATCACTTTCGTCTTTATCCTCATCTGGTTGCGTCAGGAAAAAATCATCGGTTTGTTTCTGATTCGGGTTCAGGATGTCATCGACATAAATAAATGCCGCCTGGTTCAGGCCAATGTCGACAAAGGCCGCCTGCATGCCGGGCAAAACCCTCTGAATCCGTCCTTTGTAGATATTGCCGGTAATATGGGACTCGTCCCGCCGTTCAATATAAATTTCAACCAGTATGCCGTTTTCAAGAAGGGCCACACGGATTTCTGGACCGACTGCATTGATTACAAGTTCCTTATACATATATTCCCATCGATCGGTCGTCAAAACATCCCCTTGTTCAAGAGCGTTTATTGTTTCTATGCGTGTATTGTTTCAATATTTTAACTGTATTGTATTTGAAAGCATGAGGAAATCTTTTTTTCCATTTGGTGAAAAATTTGTGTCGTTCAGGACAGCTTGATAATACGAATTCCGGCAATCTGATTGTCGGTCAGGTCAAAAATTGCCCGCAGGGCCTTGGCAGGACGAATGCCGCTTCCAGGGCGATTATCAAGCTGAAGAAGTACGGTCCCGGGAGCTGTCTGCGCGATGCTGAGAACCTGGTCTTTCATGTCCACGGATTTCTCTTTTCCTTTTTTTGTCTCCCGGGTGTACATGAAGGTTTCCGCTTTTCTGAAACGATCGATCCGGTCGGGATCAAATGGTTCGTCCACCATGCATGCGCTGTAAGTTAGAAAAGGAGGCGGTTGTCCGGCTTCTTTCCGGCCCACAAGTGTGCAACTGGTTATTTCGAGCCCCCTCGGGAGTTCGTTGTTTAATTCGCTTGTTATTTTATCAGGTTGGACAGGGCCGTTTACAGTAACAAACAGATCTTCGGCATGACTTTCCACGCCAACAGGAAGCGCATCGCCAAAAACGATCTTCGGCTTCGGGTGAAAACCGACCGAGAAAACGACCGGAAGCCCCACACGGTTAAAGGCACGGCTGAAGATATTGACTTGTTCCAGGTGACTGAAAAAACGTGCCCGCCCGGTGCGTCTGAACTTCAGCCGGATCTCCTGGGGGGATGTTTCAGCGGCTTCGCTCACCAGTTTGATTTCTTCATTGTCAGTGTTTGTTATGGGGGTTGCCAGGCCGTCCGGACAGGCAATTCTAGGGATAATGGTGTCGAAATTGCATACCCCGCACCCCTGACATTCATCAATCCGGCAGTCCCCGGTGGACTGTTCCCCCATCGCCTTGTCGTACTCTTCCCGTAAAAAATGGGTTGAAATGCGGGTGTCTATGTGATCCCAGGGGAGCGGCTTACCCGGGGCGACCGGTTTTGTAAAATCGGTATCCGGGTCAAAATCCATATGATCAATTGCTTCTTTCCATTTCGAATACTGAAAAGCGTCCGTCCATCCGTCAAAACGGCACCCGTTTTCATAAGCGGCAACGATCAGACGAGAGAGGCGCCTGTCGCCCCGGGCAAATAACCCTTCTATGTGGCTTGTTTCCGGGTTTTGCCATTTAAATCCGATCCCCGGCAGCTTGAGTTCGCGGCGCAACCGTTCAATTTTATCTTTTGCGGTTTTCAGATCGATCTGCCCCGCCCATTGAAACGGGGTGTGCGATTTTGGTATGAATGTGGCGACACTCGCATTGATGTTGAAACGCCGCTTGCCGGATGGGCCGCTTTTTTTCAGGGTTTTGACAAGGCGGACAATTTCCTTTAAATCATCATCGGTTTCCGTAGGAAGTCCGATCATAAAATAGAGTTTCACCAGGTTCCAACCAAGATCAAATGCGCTGGAGGTGGTCTGCAGGATTTCTGTTTCGCTGATGTTTTTGTTGATTACCCTTCGCAGGCGTTCACTGCCGGCTTCCGGAGCTATGGTAAAACCGGTCTTCCGAACGGTCTTGATCTGGTCCATAAGTTCACGGGTCAGCGTTCCCGCGCGAAAGGAGGGGATGGAGATGGCGATTTTTTGATCTCCATATCGTTTCATCAAGTGTGCCATCAATGGCGAAAGGCAACTGTAATCGCCCGTACTTAATGACAAAAGGGATACGTCGTCGTATCCTGTGGTGCGAATATTCTGTTCCGTGAGTTTGGAAATCCGGTCCAGAGAGCGCT
>SLIE01000057.1 GCA_007135795.1 Desulfobacterales bacterium | reverse complement strand
TTGAAAAAACCCCCGATTGAACCGGGTTTGGCTTCTGTGCGTTCATATACCAGGTCTTTCATTTCCGAGATGGGAACGATTTTTTCAGAATCGGGTATTCCAATTGCTGCTGCCAGGTTTGCATCCGGATCCGCATCTATTGCCAGCACTTTTTTCCCCTGATCATTCAATGAACGTATAAGCATGGCTGAAAACGTGGTTTTCCCAACGCCGCCTTTTCCACTGACCGCTATTTTCATGGTATTATCCTTGTTTTTTAATGTGGTATGAAAAATAAGAGATTGAGATTAAATTCCCTCAAGGCAGAGATGAAAAGAAATTTAAAACCCGAAATAACCTCGGAGAATTATCAAGCTTACATATCCTTCATCTGCCGGTTAAGGTTCAATCGATTCTCCGGCATTTTGGCATCCGGATGGTATTGTATTTTCTGACACCATCCAATTGTGAGGCTTGATGGATCTTGTTTACATATAATGTTTTATATACTATCATTAATCATTTTTACATACAAGTCCATAAAAGGACGTGTGTTTTCAAGGTAGTCGCGATGAATTGGATTAAAAGACACAATGACCCAAAATCAGATTGAAAAACCGGAAATACTGGCGCCTGCCGGGGGAAGGGCGGCGTTTCTTGCCGCACTTGCCGCTGGCGCGGATGCTGTTTATTGCGGATTGAAACAGTTCTCGGCAAGAATGGCAGCGGAAAACTTTACCGTTGAAGAACTTGCCTCCCTGGCGGCGCTGGCGAGGGAAAAGCAGGCAAAGACCTACGTCGCATTGAATACGATGTTAAAACCGGATGAACTCGACAGCGCCGGCGACCTTATAGACCGTCTGAATCGAAAGGTAAGACCCGAAGCACTGATTGTCTCCGATACGGCTATGATCTCGCTGGCAGCACAGGTAGGGTACAAGGGCGATATACACTTGTCCACCCTGGCCAATGTCAGTTTTCCCGATGCCATGAAAGTGGTCGCAATGTTTCCGCAAGTCAATCGTGTGGTCATTCCGAGGGAACTCAATATCGATGAGATACGAATGATGGCAGAGGCATGCCCGTCTTCTGTTTCACTGGAAGTGTTTGTCCATGGGGCACTGTGTTACGCGGTGTCCGGGCGTTGTTACTGGAGCAGTTATCTTGGCGGCAAAAGCGGTCTCCGGGGCAATTGCGTGCAACCGTGCCGCAGGGTATACAGTCAGGAAGACACGCGTGCGCGGCTGTTTTCCTGTCAGGATCTCTGGTTGGACGTACTTGCCCGAGTCCTTGTAACGGTTCCGGGTATTTCAGCCCTTAAAATCGAGGGACGGAAAAAAGGGCCGCATTATGTGTATTACACGGTAAAGGCCTATTGTTTACTGCGTGATAATCCCGGTGACAACGAAGCCAAAAAAAGTGCCCTTTCCTGTCTCGAATACGCCATGGGCCGTGGTGGAACCCATTACCACTTTCTTCCCCAGCGTCCATGGAGTCCCATTGATATCAACAGCCAGACCGCATCAGGGCAACTGATTGGAAAAATTCAGGGAACCATGGTAAAGCCTTACATCGAGCCGCGTGTTCAGTTATTTGCAAAGGATGTTTTGCGCATTGGTTACGAAGATGAATCCTGGCACAGGACATTGCGCGTCACAAAGAGCGTTCCCAAAAGGGGGCGCCTTTTTCTGAACATGCCGAAAAAGGCAAGAGCTGTCAATAAGACGCCTGTATTTCTCATAGATCGAAAAGAACCGGATCTCCTGGCGGAGATCGAGGTGCTTGAAAAGCAGCTTGAATCCGCAGAGCCCGACAAGACAGCCCCCCTTACGCGGTTTAAGGTTGATATGCCGGATGCTGATTTTCCAAAATCGGTTCGTGTATCGGAAATGCACGTGGGCAGGGAAGTGTCGAAGCCCCCGTCAAAAGGGAGAACCACAGGGCTCTGGATTGAACCAAATATGCACGATACAATGCCCCGATACCCCGGGCAGATATGGTGCTGGCTTCCGCCGGTGATCTGGCCGGACAATCAAGCTGAATTCAAGGTGACAATAGACCATATTATTAAAAAAGGGTTCACGCAATTTGTGATCAATGCCCCGTGGCAGATGGCTTTTTTTCCTGCCGGGAAGGGGTTGATTATATGGGCGGGTCCGTTTTGCAATACCGCCAATGCGCTTGCCATCGATAATCTCGCAAAAATCGGATGTCACGGAATAATCGTCAGTCCCGAGCTCGGTCAGAAGGATTATCTCGATATTGCCGCAACAACCCCGCTTCCTCTGGGGGTTGTGATTTATGGCAATTGGCCGCTCTGTATCTCCCGTATCAAATCGGAATCTCTCAAAACAGATATCCCGTTTGCAAGCCCCAAAAAGGAATATGCCTGGGCACACAAACATGGCGATAATTACTGGATATACCCTGAATGGCCGGTCGATCTGAGAGATTATGCGGAGGCTTTGAAAAAAGCCGGTTACGAGACGTTCGTTCACTTACACGAAAAACTGCCCGGAAATATCCAGATGAAAAAACGTCCCGGGAAATGGAACTGGGATATCGGACTGAAGTAGTGGGTGATGCCTGCGCTTATTCTCCCTTATGTTTCTCTGAATCAGGCGGAGATTTTGATTTCGGCGCTTGACCTCGATACTGGATATGTTTATGGTCATCGGCATTTAAAATTTAAAAACCCATCATGGAGAATTTAAATGCATGTGGCGTTAAAACCCAAACAGACAAAGCATGTGATACCGACCCCGTATCTGCAGCAGACCGCCTACTGGTCCCGGCTTAAACAGAAGCATGGACGAACTACAAAGGCGTTTGATATTATCGCAGAAGCCCCGGGTTCAGGTTTGAAAGCTGAAAGTGCAAAACATGCAAATCTGGATGGCGATGTACTGGTCATCATAAGAAATCTTGCTCCGGCTGCATATATGGCATATGTACCATTTGGCCCGGAATTGCTCCCTGATCAGGAGATGCGCGGGCCATGGCTGGAAGAGATTTCCGAGCAAATGAGGCCACATCTTCCCGATAATTGTATTTTTATCCGATATGATCTTCCATGGCGATCACCCTGGGCGGATGAACCGGATCGGTATAATGAAAACAACTGGTGGATGGGTCCCCCGAAAACCCGGGTCCAGGAAATGCGTATGAATTACGATACGCAATACTGGAATCTCAGAAAAGCACCAACCGATCTGCTCCCCCCCGATACAGTGCTGGTCGATGTCAACCTGGATCGTGATCGCATACTCGCCCGCATGAAGTCCAAAACACGCTATAACATCGGGCTTTCAAAAAGAAAAGGTGTCCAGGTCAGGGAAGCCGGAATTGAAGGGCTTCCGGCATGGTACGCGTTGT
>SLIE01000475.1 GCA_007135795.1 Desulfobacterales bacterium | reverse complement strand
GCCATTTCCATGTGCATTGTACTGGGACTGCTGCTGACCACGGCGGCCACGGCCCTTCAGCCGCGGCAACTTGCGAATATCGAAAACAACCGCAGGTTAAACGTCCTGCTGTCGGTAAATCTGGTATCACATGACCAGAGGTACACCCATGAGGAGATATCGGAAATATACGAGGAAAATATCGTATTTTTCAACGCCACCCAAACCGGCGAAATTGTCGATCCTGCAAAAATCGAAGACGACCCGGCGCTCCCCCTGTACCTTTACGAAAGGGAAGGTCGAATCCTTGCATATATCGTTCCCATTGAAACATCCGGCGTCTGGGGACCGATACAAGGATACCTCGCGATTGAAGATGACGGATCGACCATCCAGGGATTTACAATTACCCAGCATTCCGAGACTCCGGGCCTCGGAGGTGAAATTGAAAGACGGTGGTTCCAGGAAAATTTCGAAGGCAAACAGATCGTCGACAAGTACGGCAATTTTGTCTCAGTCCGCGTGGCGCGGGGGGAAGTCGACCGGATGGTTCCCGAAGAAGACCGCCCCCATTATGTGGACGGCATCAGTGGCGCGACATTGACCGGGGAGAAAATCACAGAAGGATTACGGCGAATCTTACACCAGTATGAACCGGTGTCGATCCGGTTTCGCGATAACGCGGTAGAGATGCCTGATAATACTTAAATCATTTTCTGACAGCCGGACTGGCTTAACAGAATGACAAGACAGGAACCTCCCATATGAAACTGACAAAATCAAAAAGCTTTAAAGCCTTTGCCGACCCCGCATGGACCAACAACCCGATCAACGTACAGATGCTCGGAATATGCTCGGCACTGGCTGTCACCATTCAGCTCAGAACGGCTTTTGTCATGACCCTTGCCATGATATTCGTCATTACAGGGGCAAGTCTGATCGTTTCCATCATGCGAAAAATTATCCCCAACAATATCCGAATCATTGCCGAACTTGGCATAATTGCAGCCCTTGTCATACTGACAGACGAATTTTTAAGGGCCTATTACTTTGAGATCAGTCGACTGCTGTCCATTTTTGTCGGTCTTATCATTACCAATTGTATCATACTCGGTCGGACCGAGGGGTTTGCCATGTCCAACCGGCCCCACCTTGCGGTCATGGACGGGCTGGGAAACGGTGCCGGGTATGGATCGGTATTGTTGTCCGTGGCCTTCCTGCGCGAACTGCTCGGTTCCGGGGAGATTTTCGGAACCCCGGTCATACCCCAGGCATTCTATACTGCAGGGTACGAGAATATGGGATTTATGCTGCTTGCACCGGCCGCCTTTATCATTATCGGCCTTATGGCGTGGTTGCAGAAATACCTGGCCGGGACGGGTGATCAAGACCGATAGGATTATTTAAAATAGGATCATTACGATGGTGGAACTTGTCAGCCTGTTTATGAATTCCGTATTTGCGGGAAATATCCTGCTTGCCTACTTTCTGGGCATGTGCTCCTTCGTGGCCATATCTAAAAACCTCAATACGGCAATCGGGCTCGGATTTGCGGTGATCTTCGTCCTCACGGTCACCGTGCCGCTCAACTGGCTCATTTTTCATTACCTCCTCGCCCCGGGAGCGCTTGCTTGGGCCGGTCTGGAAGATATCAACCTGAGCTTTCTGAGGCTGATCATCTTCATTTCCGTGATTGCGGCAATGGTCCAGGGAATCGAGATGGTTATCGACCGGTTTTCCGCATCCCTGTATGCCGGCCTTGGGATTTTTCTGCCACTGATTGCGGTGAACTGCGCAATACTGGGCGGATCTCTTTTTATGGTGGAACGGCACTACACATTTATTGAAGCGGTGGTCTTTGGGTTTGGTGCCGGTGTCGGGTGGATGCTTGCAATCGTGGCAATGGCAGCCGCCCGCATCAAAATGCGCTATGCTGATCTCCCCTATGGTCTCGAAGGTTTTGCCATTACCATGATTGTGACCGGACTTATGGCTATGGGGTTCATGCTCTTTACCGGCATATCGCTCTAAACACATCACAATGATTGCAGAAAAGGGAATTCGTCTTGATATACATCGTCAGCCTCGTCGTATTCACATTTATTATCCTGGTACTGGTTTTATTGCTTCTGCTTATAGAAACCAGGATTGTAAAAAAAGGCGACCGGACAATTGTAATAAACAACGATACGGAAAACCCCATTATCACCTCCATGGGTACGACTCTGCTCAATACCCTGGTGAAACATCAAATCTACATCCCGTCCGCCTGCGGCGGCTCCGGGTCCTGCGGGCAGTGCACATGCCGTGTTGTTGAAGGCGGTGGCGACATTCTCCCTACTGAACTCCCGCACCTGAGCCGGCAGGAAAAAGCGAAACAATATCGCCTTACCTGTCAGCTCAAGGTCAGATCCGATATGAAGATTGAGATACCCCCGGAAATTTTTTCAATCCAGAAATATGCCGGAACGGTAATATCGAATAAAAATATCGGCGCGTTCATCAAGGAATTGATAATAGAAGTCGACGAACCGGTTGAATTTGAAGCCGGCCAGTACATGCAGATCGATATTCCGGAATATGAGCTGTCTTTCAAGGAATTTCAAATCGATGAGATCTTCAAACCGGACTGGGATCGTTATAATTTTTGGGAATACAACGCTTCAAATGATGAGCCCATTTATCGCGCGTATTCCCTCGCAAATGAGCCTGCTGAAAACCGTCGTCTCACTTTTACGATTCGGATCGCCACCCCGCCGGCCGATGCAAAAAATGCACCACCGGGCATTGGTTCCGCATTTCTGTTTCGCCTCCAACCTGGCGACGAGGTGACAATGAGCGGTCCGTATGGTGATTTCAAGATACGGGAAACAACGAACGAGATGTGTTTTATCGGCGGCGGCGCGGGAATGGCGCCGTTGCGAAGTCAGATTCGCGATCAACTGATGCGGGTGAAAACCCGGCGAAAGATGACTTACTGGTACGGTGCCCGTAGTCGCAAAGAGATGCTCTACGACAAGGAGTTACGGGAACTTGACGAACAATATGAAAACTTTTCATACCGTGTCGCCCTCTCTGAACCTCTCCCGGAAGACGAGTGGGAAGGGTTTGTTGGCTTCATTCACCATGCCGCATATGAGAGTCTTAATACCTATGAAGACCCCTCCGAAATCGAATATTATCTCTGCGGCCCCCCCATGATGATCGCCGCTGTCCTCAAAATGGTGGACAGCCTTGGGGTTGATCCCGTAATGATTCAATATGACGAGTTTTCATAATAGTCGTAATACAATCTATTCATGGCTCATGGGTTATCCTCACAATCGCGCAATCACGGCGGTGGGAAGAATCTTGAGCAACCTGCCGATGACATTC
>SLIE01000162.1 GCA_007135795.1 Desulfobacterales bacterium | reverse complement strand
TGCCCGAACGAAAACCAGGATTTTTCGTCAAGGTCAAGGACGGCGAAAATTTTAACCGCAGGAATACCGGGCGTATTTTGAGGATTAAAATTTAAGCCGGACGCAGAGATTGCCGAAAAAGACGGTTTTCGTTCAGGCACTATTTACTTTCTCCAGTAACGACACTCTCTGCCTGACGGTTAAAATTTGCGGGTTCGCCGGGATCGTCCTGCGTTACGAATTTTCTCTTTTCAGTTTGTATGCTCATCTTTTGATGATACAACGGCATGTCAATTTTTTGACTGTTAAATTGATGACTTGTGTCGTTTCGTTCCACACGGTCTTTAGGTATGTCTACAAGGCGTTGGCCGCAAATTCTGGGGGATTGCGCCTAACGCAGATATTGGGCTTTTTAATAAGTTGTCATTTTGCCTGGGAGGACTGCACCCAATGCCATCCTCCCAGGCTTTTTGTTCAGGCATTAAATAACCCATATAATTATCCCGTTATTTCAATTGCTTTTGCTGCGTATCAAGCAGGCCTTCCTTCACGTCCCGATAATTAAATTGTAACCTGTATATCAAAAGAACAATCGCCATCTTTGTTTTATTTTGAAAATTCTCCCGCTTCGTGTATCATAAGCATTTTATAGACCAAGATCATGACATTATACAATATCATGACATTATATAAGAAGCACGCACAAGGAGTTCAATAATGGATGAATACCTTCGATCGACCCCTTTTATGGATTTTCTAGAGCCGGCTGTCTCCGCTTTTTCCATTGAAAAAGCAGGCCGATCCGATAACCTTACGGCACAGGCAGTCAGTCTTTATTACGCGGTGCGGGACGAAATTTACTATGATCCGTACAGTATTCACTTGTCGATTGGAGGACTCTGCGGGAGCAATACATTAAAGAAAGGATACGGCTGGTGCGTTTCCAAGGCGATTTTGCTTGCCGCCTGCTGTCGTTTTCGGGGCATTCCCACACGACTGGGGTTTGCGGACGTTAAAAATCATCTTTCAACGGAACGGCTTCGACAGACAATGAAGACCGACAACTTTTTCTGGCACGGGTACACCGATATATTCCTGGAAGGTGAATGGCGCAAGGCCACACCGGCGTTCAACATTGAATTGTGCGAAAAATTTTCATTGAAACCCCTTGAGTTCGACGGAAAAAGTGATTCCATTTACCATCCTTTTGATCAAAAGGGAAATCTGCACATGGAATATGTCCATCATCGGGGCGTGTATGCGGACGTGCCGCTGGATGAGATCACGCAAACTTTCAGGGAGGAATATCCCGGCGTGGACGATGCCCTGAAAGCGGCGGATTTTGACCAGGACGTCTTGCAGGAAACAGACGACCGGCTCAAGATTTAATCCCCGGATTGATATCTATCGCCCACAGGGGCTGTTTCAGACTTCTCCCCGCTGGACCCAATTAAAACCAGGGCAATTTTCAACCCGCACAGCCTCCCTCCTGGGCGTGCCTTTAGACCTAGCAAAGCCCGCCAATGCCCAGGCGCATCCACTCACCACGCACTCAACATAACCTGCAGGGATCACACGTAAAAAAATTAAAGTATTCAAGGATCGTTAACTTAAAAGTTCCCATACAACACGTAGTGATTTTTCATGTGCGCGTACACACATAGTCTCCCCGCAACTCTAAATTTACTACAACAAACTATATTAAAACCTTTTTTACGACGCCATCAGCATGAATTTTTTTCAAAAACAACCCCCACCGGGCTGTCGCCCGGGATTTATGCCAGGCAGGAGCCTGGCGCTCCCAAAGGGGCAGGTAAGGTTTCAGGCAGGTATAGCTGCTTATTGATTTTGGGGGTCTCGAATTGAATCGCGGGGTTCCAGCGGGAGGTCAGGGGTTTGGTATTGGGGTTCGGCTTGGGTTGTTGACGGGGGGATGTCTTCGATTTCGTCGGGTTTGGGTAGGTCTTTAAGGTCTTTGAGGTCGAAGGTTTCGAGGAATTTTTTGGTGGTGCCGTAAACAAGCGGGCGGCCGGGGACGTCTCGGCGGCCGAGGACGCGGATCATTTTTTTTTCCTGGAGGAAGCGGAGGGTGTTGCCGGAGTTGACGCCGCGGATGTGCTCGACTTCACTTCTGAGGATAGGCTGCTGGTAGGCAACGATGGCCAGTGTTTCCATGGCGGCTTTGCTTAGTTTCAGGGGGGAGGGCTCCCTAAGTTTATGGATGTAGTGTTTGTAGGCAGGGCGGGTTCTGAGCTGGAAGCCGCCGGCGACTTCGGAGAGGAAGATGCCGCCGTTGCGGTTTTCGTAGTCCGTGGTCAGGGATGCGAAGGCCTGGCGGATTTCCGCGGGGCTGGTCTCGTCCAGGACGGTTTTTACCTGGTCGACGGTGAGGGGACCGTCGGATACGAAGAGCAGGGTTTCGATGATCTTTTTGGTTTCGTCCATAGGGTGTTTACAGGGCGTAAAGGGTGAAATCCCCGTTCGGGGCGTTGTCAGAAATCTGTACCAGGTTGAGGCGGGCAATTTCAAGGACGGCTAAGAAAGAGACCACCACGTCGCTTCGATTTGTCTGTGCGGAGATCAACTCCGAAAAAGTTATGGTCCCTTTGGTTTCGAGATGGTCAAGAATTTCCGTCATCCGGTCCCGCACGGAGACCCGCTCCGGGGTGATCTCGTAGGTGAGCGACGGGGATGCCCGGTCAATCAGGGCCCGCCAGGTTCTGGCGAGTTCGAACACGTCGGCCAGCACCGGTCTTTCTTCGGATGACGGATTCCGATCGTCTCCGATGGGAATCCGGGCAAACATGTCATAATCGAGAATATCTCGCCGGGCCAGTATTTCCGCGGCGGCTTTCATCCGGATATACTCGATGAGCGGGCCGGCAATGGCATCCCGGGGATCTTCTTCTTCCGGGGATTCCGGTTTTGAATCGGGGAGCAGGGTCCTTGATTTGATATGCGCCAACGTGGCGGCCATGACGAGAAAATCCGCCGCCACGTTGATGTTCATTGCCTTCATCCACTCGATATATGCCAGGAAACGCTCCGTGATGAAGGAGATGGGAATATCGTAGATATCGAGCTCGTTCTTCCGGATCAAGTGGACCAGAAGGTCCATGGGACCTTCAAACAGGTGTTCCAGTTTGACCTGGTAAGTTTTTTCGGGATCGATTTGTTCCGTCATATTCGGCAATGGCTTGCTGGCCTGTTTAAATTTTCAAGGCTTCCCGGACTTTCTTCATGGTCGCGTCGGCTTCTGTAGCCGCTTTTTGGTTCCCGCGTTCAATGACCTCCCGGACAATATCACCGTTTTGTTGGAAGTGCTCGATTTTCTCGCGTATGGGGGCCAGGAACCGGATCAGGTTCTCGGCCATTTT
>SLIE01000287.1 GCA_007135795.1 Desulfobacterales bacterium | reverse complement strand
TTAATTATATAATTATATGAGGAGTTTGTTTAATGGCGCCAAATGAAATAAATCCTGAAGGCAATAAAGAGTATAGTGAAATCCAAATGACCGTCGAAAAGATAAGAGATCTCTGCAAAACAATCGGAATTGATATAGAGACTCTCACACCAACAGAATTATATGAAATGATGCAAGGAAAATTGATTGATTTTGAAAACGAGGAAAAAAGACAAGCGAAACGTTTTGGCGAAATGGTCAATTTTTTTTTGATAGAGGTTTTTGATTTGCGTTTTTATATCCAAACCGCCCCTATCACAAAACTGAAAAACGAGTATAAAAATGATGCGTTCAAGAAAAATCTTGAAGTAATCCAAAATTTCATACCGAAATACGATCCAGATAAATTTCAAAACTGGAAAGTACCGGATGTCAAAGAAGACAATGAATATCTTCAAGCGGTGATTGCAAACAAGTGTCGAATAATCAATGAGCAATACAATTTGGCTAAAAAAGAATTGGAAAATCGTATAGATATCGGAGTATAATCGAAAAATACCGCCATTTGATAATAAACAATCCTTGGTGCTCACAGAGCTGTTTCTGAAATCCGTTATGAAAGCATCGCTTCGGTATATTTTGCTTTATACATAATGAAAAGCGTTCTGTTGCATCGTTGTAGCTTTCTATTTTCTCGCAAAGCCGATCGATTTTAAAACCGCTTTTAACGCGAAGACCCTTGTCCGCCTCCGTCTTTCTTCCGACCACCTTGCCCAGGCCCCTTTCCTTTGCCCCCCGCCGCCAAGGCTCCTTCCTGCGTTCCCCGGCCTCGAGCACCGCCACCCTTGCCCTGTCCCCCCTAATCCGGGGCACGACCTCGACGGCCACCACCTCTACCTGCACCCTGAGCTGATCCGGATTGTTCGACTGCGGTTGATGTGGCGTGAGGTTGTTCGTTGCGCTGCCAGGATTCGATTGCCCCTTGCATCATACCCGTCGAACCGGTAAAGAACTGGATTTTGGCTTGGCCCATGACCTGCAACGCTTTAGGCCCCAACTGCCCGGAAATAAGGACATCAACACCTGCTACGCTTATCATTTGAACAGCTTGAATCCCTGCCCCCTGAGTCATGTTCTGTTGCTCGGAATTATCCAGAAATGAACTGGTTCGACTGGCTGTATCATAGACAACAAAACCGGCGCACCGCCCAAATCGGGGATCAAATGGATCATGCAGTGATTGGCCTGTAGAACTGACAGCAATTTTCATAATTCTTATCCCCGCGGTTTTGTATCCCTGGCATTTTTCTTTCTCGCCGGGATTGTCATGGCACACATCGTTTATGCGGGAGGTGAAAAATGAAACTGCTCCTGATGGGTCTCGTTACGGGGATACTGTTCGGCTTTCTGCTCCAGAAAGCCACGGTGCTTCGCTACGACCGGCAGTTAAGCGCGCTTCGCCTTAAAGACATGACCATCGTCAAGTTCATGCTCTCAGCGGTTTGCGTTTCGATGGTGGGCGTCTACCTGTTACATGACCTGGGAATGGTGTCGCTTTCCATCAAATCCACCGTGCTGGGAACCAATATCATTGGCGCGGTACTTTTCGGTCTGGGCTGGGGACTTCTGGGATACTGCCCTGGCACATCCCTGGACGCGCTGGGGGAAGGCTGGCATGACGCGATCGATTGCAGAAAGCTCTATATCGCTCCCTGTGGCAAGCTTTTACGATTCTATGATAATAGCCGCCGCTCTTATAGGAAACTGTGAAATCCGTATCCCGAGGATATGCAAGACGGGTTGCTGATCGATCATCAATTGCGTATTCGGAATCCTTTCAAAGCTTTCTGAAAAAATCCCAGGTCACCTCCAGGTATGATCTTCTTGCAATGCCAGAGATAATTCTGTTCATAGATATTCCGGGCAAGCATAAAAAAAATTATCCCTATGAAATACAATTCGATCAAGGAAATGCGTATTATTTTATTCCCGCCAGAATTCGGGGACCAGGAAAATAATTACGGTATAAATTTCAAGGCGACCCAAAAGCATGCACCAGCTAAGGAGCCATTTCCCCATATAAGGAATAGCTGCATAATTTTCAACAGGTCCCACACCGGCAAGCCCCGGACCAATATTGCCGATCGTTGAAGCCACTGCCGAGAGTGCTGTGACAAAATCAACCCCCATCCCTGCGAGTACAATCGTACAAAGCGCAAAAAGAGCCATGTAAAGGCCTAAAAAACCAAGTATGGAACCAATGATATCATCTGAAACAGTCTTTCCCCCAACTTTTACAGTGGATAAACCATGCGGGTGAAGCAGGCTGAAGAGCTCCTTGTAGCAATATTTCAAGGAGCACATAATGCGTATAATCTTCATGCCGCCAGCTGTTGATCCGGCCGATGCGCCCACAAACATACAGAAAAATAAGATTGTTTTAGACATAGCCGGCCACTGGTTATAATCGGCCGTCACATACCCGGTGGTGGTAATGATGGAGACAATCTGGAAAGTGCCGAAACGAAAGGTCTCGCCGATTGTGTGGTAAACGGTCCCGTAGATATCACTACAAACCGCAATACACAGAAGAAACACGAGCAATAGAAAAAAACGACTTTCAGGATTTTTCAAGTAAACAAGCGGTTTACCCATAAGCATTTGGTAATGCAAGGAGAAGTTCAGCCCGGCGGCCAGCATGAACAAGATGAGTACCATATCAATATAGGCACTGTCGAAATAGGCTACGGACAGATTCCGGGTGGAATATCCGCCAGTGGGCATAGCGGTCAGTGCATGACAGATCGCATCGTAGAATCCCATGCCGCCCATCATCAGAAGAACCATGGCCAAAATAGTAAAAGCGAGGTAAACTTTCCAGAGAATTCGGGCAGTATCTTTGATTCGGGGCTTTAACCGGTCTGGCATGGGGCTGGGTACTTCGGTTTTGTAGAGCTGATACCCACCAACACCAAGCAGCGGGAGAATAGCAATTGATAAAACGATGATCCCCATACCGCCGAGCCATTGAATGAATGACCGCCAGAACAAAAGCCCCCGGGGTACCGCCTCGATGTTGGTCATCACCGAAGCCCCAGTAGTGGTGAACCCGGACATGGATTCGAAAAATGCATCCGCGTAAGTTTCAAATACCCCGGCAAAGTAAAAAGGAAAGGCAGCGAAAAGAGCTACTGCTGTCCAACCCAGTGCCACAATGGCAATGGCCTCACGTTGACTGATATAATCGGTTTTTTCATTCCGGGACAAGAAAAACCCGGATACCCCTGCTGTCAAAGCCAAGGCCATCGACGCCAGGAGCGCGGTGGTATCACCGTCCTTATAAAAAATGGAAAAACCAAGGGGAAAGGCAATGGTCAGG
>SLIE01000482.1 GCA_007135795.1 Desulfobacterales bacterium | reverse complement strand
GGGATCAAGATTCGCGACCATGGCATGGAAGATGGTGGACATGGGTATGTTGTGAAGAAGTGTCGGATGACTGATGGTTGTTCCTTCAATTCTTAGCCTTCCCTTCGCCTCCAGGGCCTCGGTGGGATAATAGTTCCGACCGGTCGCCGCAACCTGGCTTTTCTCCAGGTTTCTGAGTGATATCTCCCTCAGTTCGGGGGCATCGGTCATGCCGGGATCGAGCTGCGACAATTGATCGGTCAGCAGCAGCGCCCACTGGTAATCGCCGGCAGTCACCGCCGCCTTTGCGTGATCGAGAAGATTTGCCTTTCCCCCTGCCAGAGACGCCAGGCGTTCAGCCTTTTCCCGGGGCGAAATCGGGAAAAGATCCGGGACATTGCCATCGTGCCACTTTGAGTAACTATCGTAGATTGCCCGGACAGACCATTCAATTGTACCGGGATTTTCCTGCAGATAAGGAAGCCTCGCCAGATGGGCCGGCAGTTTGATCTGCAAGGCAATCTCCTCGGAAGGCAAACCGGCATTCATCAACCGAATGGTCTGATCATGGACGAATTGAATGGCATCCCGGTAATGGGTCAATGTTTCATAAATGGTCTCAGTCCCTTTTATCGGAAGGGCATGGGACGGAACCAGAAATTCCGGACGAAGATTCCGCATTGTATCCAGGCTCTGGATCCATAGGGTGGCGTTATGGCCGGTCATCCCTCGCATGGCATGAAGGTTCGGAAACGCGTTGTAAAAATTATCTCCGGCCAGCATAACCTTCTTCTCCGGTAGCCAGACAATCGTCTGGTCCGGGGTTTCGCCCGGGGCATGAATCAGGATCATCCGGATTCCGGCGATATTCAGCTTCTTCCAGCCGCAGTTATAGGTGCGGGTGGGGTACAGCAGGCCGGGGGTGCCATTATTTCCAAAACTCAGCCCGGAATGCGTCGGTTCCCTGCGGCTCACGCCTGATGGCAGCAAGTCGCCCAATTGACGGATTATACGTTGGTTGATTGTTTCTCCCCGGGTGATATTTATCATCTGGTTCAGGTAATTCTCGGTGGTGTGATGTGCGTAAATTTTCGGGTTGTCTTTCCCTGCCATAATCGTGGCACCGAAGGTGTGGTCGGAATGGAAATGCGTGTAGATGATTGCCTTGACCGGCTTTTTCGTGATTTCAGTAAAGGCAGCCTTGACAAGTATAGCGGATTCCTCGCTTTCCATGGTATCCACGATGATAATCCCGTCGCTTCCTTCGATCAAAACAACATTAGCCGGGCCGAATCCGACGGCCACATACACGCCGCTGGTTACCTGGATAACTTCCTGCCCGAATTGCCTTGAATGGATTTCTGCAGGCGGAGTAGCGGTTAATTGCGTTTCCGGCAACCGTTGAAATGAACACCCTGAAACAATAACCATCAGGATCAGGGTTGAAATCAGAAAAGAGAAATATCCAGGTGACGCCATCCGGGAGCCTCCGTTTTAGTATGTCTCCTTCAATTTCCAATTGTCGGCATCTCGAAAATACAATCCTTCGCGACACGCTTGTAACCGGACAGCATTTGTCAGCATCAGGAAATGATGAAAAGACCGGCAAAACACAAATACCCCTTTGCAGAAGAGGGTTTCAGGCCGTTCAATCGGTTTTTTTCAAATAGTAGAATGTATAAATTAATAATGGTTCAAGCAGGTACTTTCAAACCGGAATGCAGATTTTCAGCGATGACGGGACTATAAAATCCATGTCTGTTCAAAAATGACTGGCGGAAAGGAAGGATGGTCTTGTTGGAATAGATCTGGTTGGAGCGTTTTTTGTTTTATGAAGGACCGGATCACCCTGAACCGGGAATTATCGATGACCCGTTGAACCCCGGAACCATACCCCGGAACCATACCCCGGAGCCATGCTCCGGGGTATGGTTCCAAATAATCGTCAGAAACAATCACGTGCCAGGAATTTCCTACGACGTCTTATTTTCTGCCGCTGCGGGCGCCTTGGGCTCTTTTTTGAGGTTTTGGGCGAAAGGGCGGAATCGATGTTGATGACCTTTCTTCCGTTCCTCTTGCCTTGGAGATGCTCAGCTGCCTGCCGGCCACCCATACGGTTTTCAGGTGGCGAAAGATTTCGGCGGGCATTGCCTGGGGAAGATCGATCGTGGAAAAATCCTTTTCAATATTGATCCGGCCGATATCTGAAGCATCGAGTCCTGCCTCATTGGCAATGGCGCCGACGATATTCCCCGGCTTGACGCCGTGTTCATGGCCCACTTCGATCCTGAAACGTTCCATGCCGGAATCATCCTGTTTATTTCGACGTTTTGCAAACGGGGCGGATTTTTCTCTTTGGGGAAGTTTTTTCCGTTCCCTGCTCATTTTTCCGGGATCCGGGCGAGGTTCGGCCTTGCTTTTGTCCTCGGCACCCGGCGGTATCAGCATGGGGCTGTCGCCCTGCAACAGTCTGGCAAGAGATGCGGCAATGTTCGTTATCGGTATATCGTGTTCCTGATGGTACTGCTCGATCATGTTCACGTAAAAGCCGAGGTCGTTTTCCGCAAGGGTATCGGTAATCTGCTGTTTGAACTTGGCGACACGCGAATCATTGATCATGTCGTTGGTGGGAA
Organism: Desulfobacterales bacterium; assembly: GCA_007135795.1. Classification (GTDB taxonomy): domain Bacteria; phylum Desulfobacterota; class Desulfobacteria; order Desulfobacterales; family Desulfosalsimonadaceae; genus B1SED10-16. Next base: position 748 of record SLIE01000482.1, on the reverse strand, counting down.
GATTCAGCGTTTCGATTTTCTGCCGGGTCGCCCTTTCAATAGAGCCCAGCATCCGCTGTTCCCTGGGGGTGACAAATAAAATGGCCTCGCCGCTTCGCCCGGCACGTCCCGTGCGGCCAATTCTGTGGATGTAGGCTTCGGTGTCATAGGGAACATCATAGTTGATGACGTGGCTTATCCGGTCGACATCGAGACCGCGGGCCGCCACATCGGTGGCAACCAGAATGTCAATCCGGGAATCTTTCAACTGGGCAATGATCTGTTCACGCCTGCTTTGGGCAAGGTCTCCATTCAAGGCAGCGCTTGCATACCCCCGGGCCTGGAGCTTGTCTGAAATTTCCTGGGTTGCGGTCCGGGTGCGAACAAAAACGATCACCCCTTCGCACGGTTCAACTTCCAGAATGCGTGTCAGGGCATCGAGTTTGTGGTGTTCGCCAACGACCCTGGCACGCTGACGGGTGGTCGCCACCGTCATGGTTTCCGCTTTGATGGTGATGTGCTTTGGGTCATGCATGTGTTTTCCGGCAATTTTCCGAATGGGCGCGGGCATTGTGGCCGAAAAAAGAGCTATCTGGCGTTGGGGGGGCGTCTGGTCCAGGATCCACTCGACATCATCTATAAATCCCATGCGCAGCATTTCATCCGCTTCATCGAGCACGAGACAGTTCACCGAGCCGAGTTTCAGAGAACCGCGGCGCATATGATCCATTACCCGTCCAGGAGTGCCGACCACGACGTGTACGCCGCG
>SLIE01000261.1 GCA_007135795.1 Desulfobacterales bacterium | reverse complement strand
CCTGGAAAAGGCGCATGTAAAATGGCCGGTCTTCCGAAACCCACAGGATGCGTATAAACATTTTCGCGTCTGCCCCGGGCATATGATTTTAATAAAAGGACCCTGCCTTTACAGCAGGGTCCTTTTATTTTTACCGGCATACTCGAAAAGTATAATTTGATGATGTTCAGGGGGTATGGATGAAAACGGAAACGATTCGGATCAAAACAACAGCAAAAACAGAACTTCTCGACATAACAACTGATTTGACGAAAAAGATCAAAACAAGCGGTTTTAACAGCGGAATTGTTATGGCCTATGTCCCACACACCACGTCTGCAATAACAATTAATGAAAATGCCGACCCGGATGTTAAAAACGATATCCTGATGGTCCTAAATCAGGTAATCCCTCAAAAGGCCGGATACCAGCACGCTGAAGGAAACTCGGCCGCACATATCAAGGCCTCCCTGATAGGACAATCCGTATTCTTTGCCATTGAAGACGGGAAACCCGTCCTGGGCACATGGCAAGGTATTTTTTTCTGTGAATTTGATGGGCCGAGATCGCGACGTGTGGATATAAATTTTCTGCCGGGCAGTGGATGAAATTATGACTCACATGGACGATATAGACAAACGAATCCTGAATCGTATTCAGTCTGATTTTCCTATCACGGAAAGCCCCTTTTCTGATATCGGGGCTGAGTTGGGAATATCCGAGGACGAGGTTCTCTCCCGGGTTCAAACGCTTAAGGAAAACGGAATAATAAGGCGTATTGGCGGCATTTTTTCACCAGAAAAACTCGGCTATGTCAGTACCCTTTGTGCAGGAAGCGTGCCCACCCAGAAGATTGAGCTTTTCACCCAAATCGTAAATGCGTATCCTGGTGTCACCCATAATTACCTGCGTGCAAACACTTACAATGTCTGGTTCACCTTCATAGCGCCGTCCAGGGAGGCGATAGAGGAAAGTCTTTCCGAAATCTCAGAGAGAACCGGTATCGATATCCTGAACTTACCGGCTACGAATGTTTACAAGATACGCGCCCATTTCAACCTTTGACGGCTTCTTAAAGCGTCCAACATTTTCGTTACGCGCAATCTCTCAGAATTTGCAACTTACGTTTTTGTAGACATACACGAATACTTAACCACTCTGCATTCTCTGAGATTTCGCAAGCCTTGATCTTGAACTTTCTGCAAAGCCATCTGGGGGCAACGTTTTACGAATGCATGAACCTCTGAATATGTTCATCCGAAATGAGAAACAAAATCCTATGGAAAAAGACATTCAGGTTGCAATTGTCACCTGCCAAAGCCGGGTGGGAAATACAAATGCAAACCTTCAAACAATGAAAACCTGGACCAACATAGCCGCAGCGAAAAATTCCGATATCGTCTGTTTCCCTGAATTGTGCATAACCGGATACCATGCCCGCGAAGCGATTGTAAACCAAGCCCTCCCCATTGACAGCCCGGCGGTGGAAAGCGTTTTGCAGATGGCCAGGGATAACAACATTGCAATTATTGCCAGTCTTGCGGAACGCGGTGAAAGCGGTCGTATATATTCAACGGCATTTGTCTGTGATCAAACGGGTCTGCTTGGAACGTATCGAAAAGTGCACCTGGGTCCACCCGAAAAAAAAATATTCACCCAAGCCGAAAACATCGGATCGCTCTTTGACATAAAAGGGTTTCGATTCGGCATCCAACTCTGCTATGATGCCCACTTTCCTGAGCTTTCAACGCATATGGCATCACTCGGCGCGGATGCAATATTTTTCCCGCACGCATCCCCGGGAACCAGTGCCAGTGAAAAAAAGGACTCATGGATGCGTCACCTGCCTGCACGCGCTTTTGACAACGGCCTTTTTGTAATTGCCGTAAATCCTGTGGGAGACAACGGGCTCGGGGTTAGTTTTCCAGGCACTGCCATAGCACTTTCCCCTGCCGGAAAAATCCTGGCAAGCCATACCAGTGACCGGGAAACAATGACCGTCGTTACCTTAACACGGGAATTAATTGGTAGCGTCAGAAGCCACAAAATGCGGTATTTTTTTTCCAATCGCCGGCCGGAGCTCTACAACGTCGAAAAATAAGATCGGGGGTCCCCGCCTGGCAACCACAATTCAAATGCGCGATTTTGCGAATCCATCAATTACAATCCACTACAATCCACGAAATACGCCTTCCCATGTCCCATAACGTGTCCTGGCCATCTGGCTGATTATACATGAACTTGTATTTTTAAACCAAAGCGTCTTTGAAGGACCAGTTTCAACGGCATACCGAATAATAAATTCAGCATCCCGCTTTCCATGTTTGCCTTTTCAATAACGATGTCCCTTATTGCCTGGTCATACGAAATCATCTCTTCAACCTCCCTGCTCGCAGATGAGTCCCCTTCCCTGCGCCGCTCGATGAGCCGCCGAATCTGCACATAATTGCATCTGGACTCATGCTCTTCAAGAATATTCCACAACCAATCGAGTTCTCCAAACAACGCTTTCCGATCCAGACGATTTTGGGTATGCGTAGCCCGAATCGTTTCGCTATTCCAACATTCAAGCGCATGGCACTGACCCGGGCGGTCTTCGTAAATCCCACAGGCATTTTCATTGTTTCTTAAAAATATACATGCATGAGATGCCTCGGATGCGCGGATTTTTATAATTTCGGCGTCCGTATAAATCAGCCCGCCATTGACATTGTCCCGAACCAGTTCGCCAACCCTTATTGTGTAAAGGTTTTCCGGATCTATTATTTTTTGTGATACAAGCGCTATATCTTGTTCATGCAGCGCAGGCCCACCCTTTTTGCAGCATGTCCCACAACGCATACATTGTTGGCGCTCACTGTGTTGATCTGTAAAAGAAAAAGTCATGATCTGATATCTCCTGTTACTATTATAGCAATATTTCTATCAGAATTATCCTTATCCCTGCTTGATCATTTTATTCGATCATTTCCGGATGATTTTTGTGTATATGATTTTTCAATATTAAAAAAGGCCGCCCGGGATATATCCAGGCGGCCTTTCTTAAACATACAGTATCGATAACTACTTCTTTTTCTTTGTCTCTTTTACAGCTTCCGTTTCAACAACGTCACTTTCGCATATTGATTTCGGATCCGCCATCAACTTAAGGATCTCGTAACGTTTATTTATTTCAACTTCAATCTGGGAACGGAGCTTTTTAGATTCTTCCGAGTTGATTTTTTCAAGCACGGCAAACCTGTTTTCGTTGGACAAAAACTCCTGAATGGTGCCGTCGGGTGCTTTTGATTCCAGAACGAACGGGTTCTTCCCTTCATCTTCCAAAAGCGGGTTGAACCTGTAAAGTGGCCAGTAGCCGGATGCCACAGCAAGCTTCTCTTCAGTCTGGG
>SLIE01000470.1 GCA_007135795.1 Desulfobacterales bacterium | reverse complement strand
CTGGACGTATTTTGAGGATTAAAATTTGAACCGGACGCAGAGATTGGCGAAAAAGACGGTTTTCGTTCAGGCACTATTTAACCGGAAATAGTCTAAATCAACTGTAAGGAGATCAAATGGGAGCCGATTTCGAAGTTTATCATTCCGAATACCCGATAAGGGTGGTCACTGCTACCTCATTATTTGACGGTCATGATGCCGCCATCAACATAATTCGTCGGATCCTTCAGGATAGCGGGGCAGAGGTCATTCATCTGGGGCATAACCGTTCGGTGACGGAAATCGTCAATGCCGCAATCGAGGAAGATGTACAGGGGATCGCGGTGTCGAGCTACCAGGGCGGGCATATGGAATATTTCAAGTACATGCGTGATATGCTTGTTGAAAAGGATGCTGCGCATATAAAGATATTCGGTGGTGGTGGTGGGGTTATCGTCCCCACGGAAATCAGTGAGCTCGAGGCTTATGGGCTTACCAAGATTTATTCTCCCGGTGATGGATCAAAAATGGGGCTTCAGGGAATGATCAATCACATGATGTCGAACCTGGATTTTTCCACTGTTGATTTTGACCGTATCAATCCGGCGAGTGTATCGCGGGAAAATCCCATGAGTGTGGCAAGGCTTATATCCGCAGCAGAGGCCGCCATTGCTTCGGGGAATGGAAAAATCGAGGCCATTCGGGAACAACTCAAGCCACGCATACCCGATAGAAAAATTCCAGCCATCGGGTTGACCGGTACAGGCGGTGCCGGTAAATCTTCCCTGACCGATGAAATAATCATGCGCCTCTTGTACGATCACCCGGACCTGAACATCGGTGTTCTCTGTTGCGACCCATCCAGGAGAAAGACCGGGGGGGCGCTGTTGGGCGACCGCATTCGCATGAATGCCATTGACACGCCCCGGGTTTTCCTGAGAAGCATGGCTGTTCGACGAACCAGTTTCGAACTTCCCACCGTGCTCCCGGATGCGGTGGATATTCTCAAGGCTGCCGACATGGACTTGATTATCATTGAAACCGCCGGTATCGGCCAGGGCTCCTCCAATGTTTTTGATCTTACCGATCTTTCCGTTTATGTCATGACGGCGGATTACGGCGCAGCCACCCAGCTTGAAAAGATCGATATGCTCGATTATGCGGATCTTATCGTGATAAACAAGTTCGACAAAGAAGGGAGTGATGATGCCTTGCGCGATATCCGCAAGCAGGTCCAGCGCAATAAAAAAGCCTTTGATCAAAGCCCCCAGGACATGCCGGTTTTTGGCACCATTGCGGCAAAGTTCAATGATGACGGCGTTACCGCCATGTATCGATTCCTCCTTGAAACCCTTTATAAAAAGACCGGTATCAAACTTGAGTCCGGCCTTGAACCGACCAATATAAAGGAATCATCCTCCAAGTCTATAATTGTTCCACCGGAGAGAACCCGTTATCTCTCGGAAATATCGGATACGCTCCGCGCCTACCACGAGGAGACCAAAAAACAGGCTGAAGCTGTCCGGAAAGCGCATTACCTGGAGTTTACCGCGGCCGAGCTGTCAGGTGGCGCTTTGGCCGGGGGTGAAGATGCACTTATGGCCCGCCTGAAGGAAGAAATTGATAAGGCAAAGGCGAAAATCGACCAGGAAACCGGGAAACGCGTGGGAGAGTGGCAGGAGATCCGGGAAGCGTATTCAAAAGATGAGTTTGTTTATTGTGTGCGGGATCGTGAAATCCGCGTGCCATTAAAGACGGAGACACTCTCTCACTTGAAGATCCCTAAAATCGCCCTGCCGGGTTACACGGATCCCGGTGATTTGTATACGTGGATGCGCAAGGAGAATGTGCCGGGCCGATTTCCGTTCACAGCCGGGGTTTTCCCCCTAAAACGCGCCGACGAAGATCCCACCCGGATGTTTGCCGGCGAGGGTGACCCGGCACGAACCAATCGCCGTTTCAGGCTTCTTTCCGGATCATACCCGGCAAAGCGGCTTTCCACGGCGTTTGACTCGGTGACCCTTTATGGTTTCGATCCGGATCTCAGACCGGATATATACGGCAAAGTCGGAACTTCCGGGGTCAGCGTGTGCAATCTCGATGACGTGAAGGTCCTTTATGGCGGCTTCGATCTGATCGCCCCCAACACCTCGGTCTCCATGACGATAAACGGGCCGGCCCCCATGATGCTGGCAATGTTTCTGAACACGGCAATCGACCAGCAGCTTGAAGGGTTTGAAGCGCAAAATGGTCGTAAACCGGATGCGCAGGAAACCAGCGAAATCAGAGCCCGGGTCCTTTCCAATATCCGGGGAACCATTCAGGCCGATATTCTCAAGGAGGACCAAGGGCAAAATACCTGTATCTTCTCCATTGATTTTGCGCTCAAAATGATGGGTGACATCCAGCAGTTCTTCATCGACAACAAGGTGCAGAATTTCTACTCTGTATCCATTTCCGGCTACCATATTGCCGAGGCCGGCGCCAACCCCATATCCCAGCTTGCCTTTACCCTGGCCAACGGATTTACTTACGTGGAATACTACTTGTCGCGCGGTATGCCTATTGATTCGTTTGCTCCGAACCTGTCGTATTTTTTCTCCTCGGGTATGGATCCCGAATACAGTGTCATCGGTCGCGTGGCCAGGCGCATATGGTCCGTCGCATTGAAGCATAAATACGGCGCAGACGTTCGCTCCCAGATGCTCAAGTATCATATCCAGACCTCGGGGCGATCCCTGCACTCCCAGGAAATCCAGTTCAATGATATCCGCACCACGTTGCAGGCCCTGTACGCAGTTTATGATAACTGCAACAGTCTGCACACCAATGCGTATGATGAAGCCGTGACCACCCCTTCTGAAGAGTCTGTCAGGCGATCCCTGGCCATTCAGTTGATTTTGAACCGGGAATACGGCATGGCGAAAAATGAAAACCCGAACCAGGGGAGTTTCATCGTTGAAACCCTTACGGATCTGGTGGAAGAAGCGGTATTGTCCGAGTTTGACCGGATAACATCGCGCGGTGGCGTCCAGGGCGCCATGGAGCGTGGGTACCAGCGCAGCAAGATACAGGAAGAATCCATGTACTACGAGCACTTGAAGCACTCCGGGGAGATGCCCATTATAGGCGTCAACACCTTTATCAGTCCGGACTATGATTCAGATTCAGTGTTTGACGACATTGAACTGGCCCGGGCCACGGAAGAGGAAAAAGCTTCCCAGTTGTCTCGTTTGGCGAGTTTCAAGGAGAAAAACAAAGAGATGCGACCGGAGGCCATCAAGCGATTGAAGAGCAGGGTTCTCTCCGGGGAGAATATCTTTGCGGAACTCATGGATACCGTTCGCTATTGTTCGCTCGGAGAGATAACCGAAGCGCTTTATGAGGTGGGCGGGAAGTATCGAAGGAATATGTAACTGCAATTAATGTAATCCAACTCATTTGAAGTCGGGCAATCGGCATCTGATGGCTACGAAAAAATATATGGAGGTGGAAATGAAAGAACCAGTCATCGTCAGTGCGGTACGCACACCCCTTGGGGCATTTAACGGTTCCCTGGCCGGCACCGGTGCAACGGATTTAGGCGCCATGGTGATTGCCGAGGCCATCAACCGTGCGGGCATAGATAAAAACAGTGTCAACGAAGCCATCATGGGAATGGTCCTCCCCTGCGGTTACGGGCAGAATCCGGCCCGGCAGGCGGCGGTCAAGGCGGGTCTTCCATGGGACACCGGATGTATTACGGTGAACAAGGTGTGCGGGTCCGGCCTTAAATCAGTCATGCTGGCGGCCCAGGCGATCTTGTGCGGGGATGCGGAAGTCGTGGTTGCGGGCGGTATGGAAAACATGAGCATGGCGCCGTATTACCTGGAAAAAGCCCGTTTCGGATATCGCATGGGTCCCGGAAAACTCGAAGACCATATGATTCACGACGGGCTGTGGGATATTGTCAATGATTTTCACATGGGGGTTTCAAACGAGCTTTCCTCCGAAAAGTACGCCGTGAGCCGTGAGGATCAGGATCGGTATGCCGCGATGTCTTATGCGCGAGCCCTTGAAGCCGTGCAGTCCGGACGGTTCGACGAAGAAACCATGACTGTTTCGATAAAAGGGAAAAAAGGGAAAACCATCGATTTTACAAAAGACGAAAACCCGGTTCCTACGGATTATGAAACGCTCTCGCAAATGCGTCCCGCTTTTAAACAAGAAGGTGTGGGGACCGCCGGCAATGCGTCGATCATCAGTGATGGCGCCGCCGCAGTGGTGGTCATGTCCAGGCAAAAGGCAGAGGAACTGGGTTGCGAGATTCTTTGTTCGATTGGTGCCCAGGCAACGGCCGGAATCGATATGAAATATGTTTTGATGGCCCCCATGTATGCTATTCCTAAATGTTTGGACAAACAGGGTGTTTCTCTTTCGAACGTGGATCTGTACGAAATTAACGAGGCGTTTTCCGGATCAACCGTGGGTGTCATGCGAGAGCTTGGTCTTGATGAGTCCAATGTAAACGTCAACGGCGGCAGTGTGGCTCTTGGCCATCCCATCGGCGCCAGTGGGTGCCGTGTTCTGGTGACCCTGATACATGAGATGAAGCGCCGGGATGTGCATACCGGGCTTGCCTCACTGTGTCTCGGTGGCGGCGAGGCCGTGGCCATGCTTGTGAAAAGATGATTCTTGATAAAGTAACTTACGGTATTAAATGAATGAAGGGCGACCCCCCGGGGGCGCCCTTTTTTAACCATCAAGGCGTCCCGTTTTTACAAGCTCAGAAAAGTAAGAATCTTGTTATACGCCAGTTTTCGGTGATTAACAGAAGAGAGGAAGTGATCGCACGGCAGGGGATAAAAGATGGTGTGCGGGCATTTTTGCAGAATCTGTTTTTCGTAGTTCCTGCCCACATCCGTGTCATAGATTTGCAGTATCCGGTCTTGCTTTGCATACAATCCCAGTACAGGTGTTCGCTGCAGGTGGATACCCTGCAACGGGTCCATCAGCAGTGCATCCCACACTGTTTTTGCCATATTTGTCCTGTGCCGCAGGAGCGCGCCGAACAAGTTTCGGTTGATTGCGATTCCGGGAAAAAGAAATTCCATGTATTTCATAAAGGCCGTGTTGATTTTGCTAATCGATAGTTTTCCGGAAAAAGCACTTCTGTAATACGAAATAAATGAGGCTGTAATCGCTTTTACGTTGATGTTGCATACCGCGTTGATGAGCACGATTTTTTTAATCGGTTCACCACGGCTGTGCGCGGCATGGATCAGGGGTATCGCGGAGTAGCAGGAGGCAATGGCATAGACCGGTTTATTGCCCGCGCGGTGGATTAAAAAGTCAAGTGCATGAGCGGTGTCTTCGAGCGTGGCCCTGGGACGAAACTTGTCGGAGGATTTTCCGTGACCAGAGTAATTGAAAGAAAAAAGTTCATACCCTTTTTTGGCCAGTTTTCTTAAGTTGCTGATTTCCAATGAAGATCCAGCGCCAATGAGGGGTGGCGCAAAGATGACACCTTTTGAATCGACTTCCCGGTTTTTGACATGAACCCATTGTACAAGATGGTTCCCGGTTCTAATAAAACATCCATTTTCAAAAAAAAATTTCATGGTTCGACTTAGACGGCAGAGTCTTCAGCCATTACTGATATTTATGTTTCAGGGTTTCGAGCGTATCGAGGTAATGATCCTGGTAAGCCAGACCGCTCTGGTGCTGGATATCGTCCATTGCCAGGTCGATATGTCCTCTTATGTCGATACCGTAATTGTTTAAGTCCTTGTCGATCGATTGATCGAGTATAAGGACGCTATAGTACAGCGATAAACTTCTGGTGGTCGAGTCACGCCGCATCAGGTAACTCTTGCCGGATATGGATTCGAGGAAAAAACCGGCATAATCATACATGGCCGTAATCGGCATGATCTGTTCGCGGTATACATCCTCACAGGAATCCTCACCGATATAGTAGGCATAAAAATCCGCCATTGCGGATTCCAGAACATCTTTTTCCGTCCTTAGTATTCCCCTTACCATGTCAATGCGGTCTTTCTTCAACACCCGGAAAAAATGAGCCCGGTTACGCAACAGCGTGATGAGGTCGCGTGTTTCTCCCACCACGAGCGGTGGTTTTTCAGCAAGATCCCCCATCATGGTCAAAAATACGTCATGGGAGTTCATTTCGGGGTTTTTTGTTTTTTTGTCGATATACTTGAAAAAAGAATCGATCCGTTGTTTTTTGAGCTCGCAAGTATCGATTTCATTGGGTTCGTCCCCTGGGTTGCCGAATACTTCCGAGATACGCGCTTCCGGTAATGCCGTTCTCTGGGTTCTTTCATCAAGCTGTTCTTCAAGATCCCGAAGTTCCAGCTCCATTTGAGATTGGCGAATTTCAAAATGTCTTCTTTGAAGTTCTAGAGCGGACTGGATTTCCTCTTCATGCCAGCTCGACAGATGCTGCAGGCCAAAAAAGATGCCCCCGGCACTGATGACGGCAAAAAAGACAATCGCAAGGATTTTTCCGTGGTTGCTTGTCATCTGAAATCGACTCCTTTTTATAGCAGTATAGTTCTGGAGCGGTTGGAACGCAATGGGAAAAGAGCATGCAACGCTTATCCGTCTTAATGGTCTCAATGGTTTGTAATAAAAGACTATCTATATTTACAAGATGCCTCGCGCAGCGTTTGACAAAACAATTTGAACCTGCTGGACAAAATCTCTTTCATGATGATATGTCTCGTAATTACCATATATTCCCTGCATTGTACATGGTACAAACTGAAGAACCTTTCGCATCAGGTAAAATTTTTCCGGCTTAACAGGGCGGATAGCGTTTTTGGATTGGCACGCCCGCCTGATTTTTGCATTGCCTGCCCGATTATAAATCCTGCCGTCTCTTTTTTTCCGGCACGCAGTTTTTCCACTGCATCGGGGTTTGCTTCCAGAACCGCATCAAGGAGGGTCTGCAGTTCCGTGGTATCGGTAATTTGCCTGTACCCTTTTTCATCGGCAATTTGCGAGGCTGTTTTGCCGGACTCAAACATCAATGTCATGATCTCCCGAGCCTGCTTGGGATTCACGATTTCCTTTTCAATTAGAAAAAGGAGTTCGCTGGAACGATCAGGTGTCATCTCTGTACGACTGATTTCCTGTTTTCTTTCTTTCAATGCCGGCATCAGGCGGGATGAGATCCACAGGGCAGCATTGCGGGCATTAACTCCCTTTTCCGCAAGCGTCTCGAAATAATCGGCAATATCTCTTTCCAGGCTCATCAGCACGGATTCCTCTTCGGCCAGCCCGTATTGCTCGGAAAAGCGATGCTGCTTTTGAGCCGGCATCTCAGGAAGTTGTTTCCTGAGTTCCTCGATGCGTTCCGGTTCCATCCGGATTGCTGTCACGGACGGGTCAGGAATGCAGGGTCCTGCAAATTTGTCTCTCATCGATACGGTAACATTCTTGTCCGGATCCCACAGACGCGTGTGCAATACAACTTCCCGCCCTTCGGTGATCAGTTTTTCCTGCCGCTGTATCTCATAGGCAATGGCGCTCCCCACGGCTTTTACGGAGTTCATGTTTTTTACTTCCACCTTGGTGAAAAAGGCATCGCTTCCAGCGGGACGAAGCGAAATATTGGCATCGCATCTCATGGTGCCGCTTTCCATACTGCACTCTGCTGTTTTTGCGTATCGTATGCGGGTACGAAGCGCCCGCAGAAACGCCATGGCATCATGCGGGGAATGTATATCCGGCTCCGTCACAATCTCCACAAGGGGTGCGCCTGCCCGGTTGAAGTCCACCAAGCTGATCCGGGTCTGTCCCTCGGTTTCGTGCACGAGCTTTGCCACATCTTCTTCAATATGAACATGGTGAATTCGAAGGCGCTTTAGTTTCCCGTCCTCACCGGTTATTTCTATCCAGCCGCCGTACGCAAGCGGCATGTGGTGCTGGGATAGTTGATATCCCTTTGGCAGATCCGGGTAATAATATACTTTTTGATCAAAAGCGCTTTTGGGGGAAAGCTCGCAGCCCAGTGCGAGACAGGTCAGGGCCGCCTTTTCGAGGGCGTCCTCGCTCAGTTGTGCGATTCTTCCGGGCAACCAGATACAAGTCGGACAAATATGAGTGTTTGGTTTTTCCGAAGATGTGTTTGCGCAATCGCAAAACAATTTTGTAGGGCAATTCAACTGGACATGTATTTCCAGCCCGATAACGGCTTCATACAGCATGAGTGGTGTCGTTCCTTTCTTTGGCATGGTTCCGGTATATCCCGGTCCTGTGAGATGGTTTTGCGGTTTTCATCATGCCAGGTACCCCAGGGCAAAATCCAGCAGTTTAACATCAGAAAGATGCGGCGCTGTGAGTTGAAGTCCCAGATCCATCTCCCCGTTTTTGACAATGCCGGGAACACACAGTGAGGGAGACCCGGTTACATTTGCGATAAGTGTCAGGGCAAAGGCGTCGTATGTCGCCGGGATGCTTTCGGCCCGTGATGCATCCATTTCGCCGCAGCGCACGGGAGATGCCAAAAAATCGATTTTACCAAAAACATCCCCGGTTTTTTTGATTAACCGATTGCGCAGGCGGCAGGCATGCTCAAACGCCTCGTAGTTTTTAAACTGGAACCAGGCCCCCTGGAACAGGTAAGACTTGATCAGCGGGCCAAATGCTTCCTGTCGGGAGGATAGATACATTTCGTTCCAGTTGGCGGCGTTTTCATTTCTATGCCCATAGCGAACACCATCATATTTTCCAGCGCTCGAAGAAGCTTCCGTGGCACCGATGACCTGGTGAATCTTTTTGAACAGTGCATAATCAGGGAAAGATATTTCCTCCACCTGAATACCTTTTCCAGCCAGTTCGGACAACGCTATTTTAAAAGCGGATCTCTCGCTTTTACTCAAACCGTTGATCTGTTCGGAGAGAAAACCGATTTTATAAACTGGAAAATCCGCTTTTCCGGATTGGGGGGTAAAATCCGGCAGATTTTCCCATACCATGGAAAAATCCCGGTCGTCCTTTCCGCTGATGGTTGAAAGCACGTCACTGATTTGGGCAGGCTTTTTTGCTATAACAGCGACGCATTCCATGGATGGCACCAGGTTGATGATGCCGAGGTTTGAACATATGCCGAAGCTTGGCTTGTATCCCCACGCGCCCGCCATGATTGAAAGATGACGGATTTCGCCGACGACATCGGTTCCCAGAACAAGATCGGACTGGTTTTCAGACACAATCAGGTGGGTGGTATCTGACGCTATACCGAATCCAAGTTCACTCATCTTGCTCATCCCGGTAAATTGAGCACCTTGTTCTTTCAACCGTTCCACCACGGTGGCATCTTCCGCGGGATGATAATTTTCAAGGGCTTTTGAGCCCGCTTGAGCCGGCCATTTACAAACCGAGATGTTTGGCCTGACGGCTACCCTGAGATTGTTTAATCTCCCTTCTCGGGATGATGTGTCAGGGGTCGGATTTGTATAACAAAACAGATCTTCCGTATTGTGGTTCATAGGGATTGAATTGTCCTTATATTCGGGTCAGGTTTGGTTATCATCGGAAGCTATTCGATAATGTTTGCAACTTTGAAAAAATCGCCCTTTATTGCCGGCGCATGGGCCAGCAGTCCCCCGTCTGCCGCTGCCGGGTGCTCAACCGGGGATTTCCCCGGCCTAGTGCGGTTTTCTATTTGAATTGCCGAAAAAACGGGATCATCGTCGCACTTTTGAGAAAGCACTTGTCTGGCAAGGGCTTGTGCTTCATCCACGGCCTGTTCCATGACCGGGTGTTCGTCATCCCCCACGCCTATGCGGGAGACCCAGGAGAGAGTGTCGAGCAGGCTTTTTTCGTCGGTTTGGGTTGTTTTTTCAGGACTTCCGGTGTTTAAAAGCCCGAGTTCATCTAGTTGGGCATGACTCACCACAGAAGGTGCCCGGGTCAATGGGCAAAACGCGCTCCGGTTCTTGGGAAAGGCGATGACATCGCGGATCGAGGCGGTGCCAAGTGCCATGGAGACCATCCGGTCGATGCCCAGTGCAATACCGCCATGCGGCGGGGCGCCATATTCCAGGGCGTTTATGAAGAATCCGAATTTTTCGTCAATATCCTTTTGCGAAAGCCCGAGCGCTGTAAAGATCTTTTCCTGAGTCTTGTAATTGTCGATGCGGATGCTGCCGCCACCCAACTCTTCACCATTGATGACAATGTCATAGGCGCGGGATTTGAGCTGCAACAGGTCGTGTGTGTCGGTTGGGTCAAAATCAGTGCGATCCGGAGATGTAAACGGATGATGGGTCGATGTGACGCCCCCGTCATCCGTAGGGTCAAAGAGTGGAAAATCGGTTACCCATACCGGTCGCCAGGTGTTTTCCGGAACAAGCCCCAATCGATGTGCCACATGCAGCCGAAGTTGTCCCAATACCCTGGTTGTCATTTCGTAGGACGGGTCGGCCACGATCATGAGCACGTCCCCGTCCTCACACCGGAATCGCTCAATAATCGCGCTTTGTTCGCTATCGCTGAAAAACTGGACAATGTTGGAATCCAGCTTTCCGTCTGCCACCCGCATCCAAGTCATCCCCTTGCCGCCAAACCCCGGCACGACATGCCTGGCATATTCGTTTTGGAGCACGTTTTTACTCAGCGCCTCGGATTGCCCTTTTACATTGATGCCGATGATATGCCCCCCCCGCTTCAGTACCTGCTGGAAGATGGAATAGGATGTCCGGGCAAAGAGATCCGTGGCATGGATAAACCGCAGTCCAAAGCGTAAATCCGGGCGATCGGAACCCGTGGTCGCGATCGCATCCGTATGGGATATTTTCGGGAAAGGGTGAGGCAGGGAAATTCCTGCTTCCATGAACATGCGGATGATGATCTTTTCAATCAGTCCGCATATGAAGTTTTCGTCAACAAAGGCTGCCTCGATGTCCAGTTGTGTAAATTCCGGCTGGCGGTTCGGTCGCAGATCTTCATCCCTGAAACATCTTGCCACCTGGTAATATCGTTCCATGCCGCTGATCATCAAAAGCTGCTTGAAAAGCTGGGGTGATTGCGGAAGCGCGTAAAATGCGGATTCATGGACCCGGCTCGGGACGATATAATCCCTTGCGCCTTCGGGTGTGGAGCGGGTCAGGCTGGGGGTTTCAATTTCGATGAACCCGTGTTCATCCAATAGTTCCCTGGCCTTTTTGATCATGCGGTGACGTGTTTTCAGGTTCTGCTGAATGGAAGGACGTCGCAGATCGAGGTATCGGTACTGCAACCGGAGATCTTCCGCCACGTTTGCCGGAGTGCTGATACTGGCGCCGACGGTCATCGCTTTTTCCGAAATCTGGAACGGCAATTGCCGGGCGGCATTCAACAGGGTCAGTGAAGATGCCATTACTTCCACATCCCCGGTGGTGAGTGAGGGGTTTTCAGTGCCGGCCTGGCGCATTACCACCCGTCCCGTGATAGTGATACAAAATTCCTCGCGTAAATCCCGGGATTGTTCAAAAAGTTCCTTTGACTCGGTTTCCTGGAAAACCACCTGGACAATCCCGGTCCAGTCCCTGAGGTGAATAAAAAGCAACTCCCCGTGATCTCTCCTGGCGTCCACCCAGCCTTGCAGCAGGATATCGTTGTCAATATCCTTTTTGTCAATGGTGCCGCAGCAGGTTCTTTCTTTCATTTCATGTCCCTTCTGTTTTAATGACATCTATCCGGTGATTTTATCTGTGCCGGGCCCAACCGCGTTTTTAAACGCTTATCTGGTTTGTGACGGGATTAAGCGGGGCTTTTTTGAGATGGCTTGTAGTTCTTTACATAATTTCTTTTGGTTTTTCAATGGGGGTTTTTAAATGGCAGGGGAACGGGCAGAGAAAGAGCGGATGAACCGGACGTTCGGGGCGAACGTCCGGGTTTAATGGTCATGAGGGGTTGATGCCATGCGGGGCCTCTTCGAAGGATGTTGGTTTTCCGGATTTCATGCGTTTCGGGTCTCGCAGGGTTTTGAGAACTTCGATGCTTTGCTTCAAGCCTTTGTGATGCCGCGCCATATCAATGGCCATGCCGGTGATATTGCCCATTGCCTGTACAAAATTGACATCTTCCAGGGTAAATTCCCATGGTTCGCCCGTATAGACCCGCAAAACACCGATGGAGCGCCCGCCGGCCATTACCGGTACGGACAGAATGGATGAGATCCCTTCCTTGATCGCTTCTTCGGGGTATTGGATTCTGGGGTCATCCGATACATCATAGATTGCGATGGGCCCTTCCTCCAGAGAGGAGGCAATCGATTTTGCGGCGCTTAAGGGCCCTTTATTGATATATTCATCGCTTAATCCGAATTCAGCACCCAGTTCGAGTTCCCCGGTTTTCCGGTTGATGAGAAACACGGCACACCCTTTTACATTGAGCGCCCGGGTAATGCTTTCAACAGTCAACAACACCACTTCCTCGGGGTCTTTGGAATGGGAAATGACATTGGTGATCTTGAGAAGCGTTTCGTAATTCAGCAGTTGTCTGTTCATTGTTCCATCCTTTTTGTTAAGGTTACATTGGTATTTGTGATCTATTTTCTCTAAATCATCACAAATTCGTAACGCTTGAAATGTGGCTTCCGCGAATTGTTCTCAGTCAACACGGAAGCCCTTAACCGCGGAATGGATGTTTCATGGCGCACCTCCTTTTAGGAGATCATGGGGTTGACCGGAGTTTTTATTGCGCTGGGCGATCATTTTTTTTCCGAACATAATTTCCGGATATCGACCTGGTGCATTAAAAACTTTTCGAAACACTCAGAGAAGATAAATCGAGAACAGGCTTTTCAGAAAGAAACCCGGGTACATTAAAAATAATTGTATACAGAATTGTTGT
>SLIE01000202.1 GCA_007135795.1 Desulfobacterales bacterium | reverse complement strand
TTGGTGTGTATGTTTTATTCTGGTATTGATAAAGAATTTACAATTGGATCTGGCTAAGAATACATAAGCGCGGCACGGGAGACAACAGCTTTTATTTTCGTGGATCGGTTTTAAAAAGGGTACGGGGAAATTGCCGGCAACCGATCTCTTTTTGACAAGAGCAAAGCCTGTACATTTGAATTGGCGAAAGCCCCGGGTTTCTTCGGTGTTTTGAGAAAATGGGGTTCCCGCGGGTTCCTAAATTCCTTGACTTGAAGGCTAACCTTATATAAATACAATAGTTCGGAGTAAGATACGAAAAATCGTTTTTGTACGGATGCCTTTTCACGCCCATCCTCAAAACACTATGATGTCCATACGATACCCTTTTATCCGACCTTTGCAAGATTCCGTAATTGTGGGTGTATGTTGTAAGGGCTTATATGGAGGACTGGCATGGGGCGGGCGAAATTTTGCCGGCAGGAACTGCCGGCTGCAAGTAATAACCAGGGAGAAACAGTTAATGAATTGGGATTGGGAAAAGCTCCAGCAAAGACAAAAGGAGCGAAATCGCAACAATGGCTCGGACAAAGGAAACAGCGGCGGCGGCGGAGGGCCACAGCCGCCTGGACTGGATGATATCATTGAGAAATTGCGAAACTTCAAGTTCGGTTCCGCATGGATCATCATCATCGTTATTGCAATCGCTGCCATTGCAGGTTCAACCATGGTCTACACGGTACAGACCAACGAAGTCGGCATGATTCAGCGGTTCGGTAAATTCGAACGCGTGACGCCGCCGGGACTTCATTTTAAACTGCCTACCGGCATTGAAACCGTGACGAATGTTAAAACCGGACGAATCTTTACCGAGCAGTTCGGCCTGGAAAGTGACGCGGATGCCAGAAGAAATATTGCCCATGAGAGTATGGATGTCGCACTGATGCTGACCGGGGACCTCAACGTGGGGGTGGTCCCATGGATTGTGCAGTATCGGATTAATGACCCGTACAACTTTCTGTTTAATGTTGCCGACGTTCAACGATTGATCCGGGACATGGCCGAAGCCTCCATGAGGCTTATCGTTGGTGATCGCAGCATAAACGAGGTGATCAGCAAGCGTCACGAGATTGCCGCGGATTCCATGAATAAACTTCAACGTGACCTGAATGAAGCGGAAACCGGAATACATATTGTTACGGTGGAGCTGGGGAACACCAATGTGCCCCAACCGGTTCAGGACTCGTTCAACGAGGTAAACCGTGCCGTTCAGGAAAAGGAAGAAGTCATCTACCGTGCCCGCCAGGAATACAACAGGGTAATCCCCCAGGCGCGCGGTGAGGCGCAAAAGACGATAGAGGCGGCACGGGGGTATGCCAGTGAACGTGTCAACCGGTCAACCGGTGACGCGGCAAGGTTCATTTCGCAATACGATGCATACACCGCATCAAGAGACGTCATGAGAAACCGACTTTACCTGGAAATGATGGAAGATGTGCTTCCGGGTCTTGACGAAAAATATATTATCGACTCAGAGCAGCACAATCTTTTGCCGCTTTTGCAGATGGGATTACAAAAAGGAAAAATAAATGCAGGCCAATAATACATTAATTGCCATTGTCGTGGTATTGATAATAATAGGGGCAGGTCTCTTTTCCGCCGTATACACGGTTGATGAAACCGAACAGGTTGTCATCACCCAGTTCGGACGGGTCATTGGAGATCCTGTTCTGGAGCCCGGATTAAAATTCAGGATGCCGTTTATTCAAAGAGTGAACGTCTTTCCGAAAAACATCCAGGCATGGGACGGTGACCCGGGGCAGATTCCCACGGGTGATAAGACCTATATCTGGGTCGATTCTTTCTCCAGGTGGCGTATCGTCGATCCGGTCGCCTACATGCGAACGGTCGGGGATATACAAAGCGCGCTTTCCAGGCTGGATGACATCATCAACCCGGCGGTCAGAAATATCATCACCTCTCATCAGCTTATTGAAACCGTTCGGACCAGCAACAGGGAGATGACGGCCCTGGATCATGGAGATATCGAGGATGAGGCGGTTCAGCAAGCGCTTCAGGAAATCGAGCGGGAGCAGCGTCCGACCCAGTACAGGGTAAGTGTGGGACGTGAAAACCTGACCCGGATGATGCTTGAAGAAGCTCAGCCCAAGCTGGATCACCTGGGGATCGAATTGATCGATATCAAGATCAAGCGGGTCAATTATGTCCAGGAAGTTCGGAGATCCGTATACAACCGGATGATTGCGGAACGTAATCAGATGGCGGAAAAAATCCGATCATTGGGACAGGGAGAGGCCAGAAAAATCGATGGTGACAGGGAACGTGACCTTCTGGAAATCCAGTCGCAGGCATATGCCACGTCAGAGGAGATCAAGGGTAAGGCAGATGCGGAAGCCGCACTTATCTATGCCGAAGCATATAATCGCGACCCGGAATTTTACTCGTTCATGAGATCGCTTGAAGTATACAAAACGTCCCTGGCCAGATCTCAATTGGTATTGTCTACGGACTCCAGATTCCTGCAGTATTTAAAAGACTTTGCCGTGATTAATCAGGAATGACAATCGTGTTCATCCGGGAATTGACGAACTTGTCGGTTTCCGGATGAACAACAATAAAAAAAGCCGGGATAGGCTATAAGATTAAATTTCTTTAATCTCAACAGGTTGTTGAAAAAACCAAATTCGCTGAATCTGTATAAACAGGGCTGAAACGTTCGCCTTGTTTGTCGTGCTTCAGTTTCGTAAATGGTATTTTTCAACGGCCTGTTAAAGCCTGCCCCGGCTCCTTTATTGACAAACGGACCGGTTAAAAGACTTATTTCCCTTTCCGTCTTTGATGTCTCGTACGTGCCAGAAGCTTCCGATGCTTGTGTTTCCGCATCTTTTTTCTGCGCTTTTTTATCACGCTACCCAATCGACCACCCCCTTTACAAAAAAGTATATCACAGATTTATAAAATGAATTATAACCCAGATATAAAATCATGTCCATCATATTTTTAACAAGCGTACGGGCTCGTCGTAAGGATATTCATGGCAGGCAGCACAACACCGAATGAATTTGATTCTCCGCAGTTGATGACGGTAACCCAGGCCGTTTGTGTTGCTGAAGAACTGGTTTCGAATTTCTACAAACTTTCCGACAGTCAACTCCGGCAGTTGAACTACGATATCAAAAGTGCATCTCAATTGTCTCCCCAGGAGATCGTTGATGACCATTTCGCTCAAATAGTACGCTACCGGGCACAGAAAAAAGACTCCGTGCTTGGAACCGATTCAAAAGATTATTACCTGATATGTCTTCAGGACCATGCCATACTTGATGCGGTGTCCCGCTTCAAGCAATTGCAGCTTTACCCGTTCATGCTCTATATCGTCTGCCATGAACTGATTCACATTGTTCGTTTCCGTCAATTTCTTCAGCATTTCCACGTGCCTTCACAGGAACGGCAAATCGAGGAAATCCGGGTGCACCATGTAACGCGTGAGATACTGAGGAAATCATGTACGGACGATATGGATCCGGTTTTGGATTTTTACGGAAAATGGCAGGAAGCATTTGATCAGATGCATGAAATTGTTGATGATATTGATAATGAAGAGTAAATCGGATCAAATGTTGCAGGGAACAAAAAAAATCCCCTGACATCTTGACAATAAAAAATCGCTGACTATATTTATGAAGACTTATGGACACAGTGATTGATATCAAGGTATCATTCTGAAAACAGGAGAAATTTTAGCGATGCCAATTTACGAGTACGAGTGCGGGGCCTGTGGCAGGGTCCATGAAATCCTACAGAAAATGTCTGACAATGCGCTTACTGATTGCCCGGAATGCGCAGGCAAACTCCATAAGCGAATCTCTCAATGTACATTCCATTTAAAAGGAAGCGGTTGGTATGTAACGGATTATGCCAACAGCGCCGCGAAAACATCTTCAAGTCCAGCAGAAAACAAAACGCAATCAAAAACCGACGCCACAGACGCTCAATCAACAACTGATGCTCCCAAGTCTGACGTCCCAGCGAATGATGCGCCAAAGAGTACGCCTTTGCCCAAGTCTGCTGATTCGAAAATTATCTGAAATCAGAAAATTATCTGGAAATCAAAGGACAGTCGGTCGCCGGCAATCAGCAGATTGGATTTAATATATTATTTATCCACCTGCATCGATGGATTTAATATCCAGTTTAAAACAGTGCTATAAAAAGCGGTATGGACATTTGGCAATACCACTTTTGTATACAAGCTGGAATGTGTGTATCTTATTGATTTAAATATATTTATTGCATTTTAAGTTAATCCGGCAGGAATATGGCCGGTCACATTTCATCTGTTATGACGCTAATTGAAATAATTGCGCAATTTCATGCCATCGCGTTTTGAGAGTGTCGCGTATATTCAATTTTAACTGTAATCGGTAGAAGAAAAAGGAGAAGTTGGCAATGAAGATTAAACCTTTAAATGATCGGATTCTTGTAAAACGTCTGGAAGAGGAAGCCAAAACCAAAGGTGGCATTATAATCCCCGATAGCGCCAAGGAAAAGCCGGCACAGGGAGAGGTAATAGCTGTTGGAGAAGGAAAGCTCGATGATGCCGGGAAGCGTATTCCCATGCAGGTTAAAAAGGGTGACCGGGTATTGTTCGCCAAGTATGCGGGAACGGAGATCAAGATAGATGAAGAAGAGCACCTGGTCATGCGCGAAGACGACATTCTTGGAATTATAGAATAACCTGTTTAATCTATGAATTGAAAATTGGAGGTAATACGATATGGCAGCTAAAGATATAAAATACGGGTATAAAGCCCGTGAGAAAATGTTGAACGGTGTAAATAAACTTGCGGATGCGGTTCAGGTAACACTGGGACCCCGTGGCCGCAATGTGGTTATTGACAAATCCTGGGGATCCCCTACGGTAACCAAGGACGGCGTAACCGTTGCCAAGGAAATCGAACTTGATGACAAGTTTGAAAACATGGGTGCCCAGATGGTCAAGGAAGTCGCCAGCAAAACCAGTGACATGGCCGGTGATGGTACCACTACTGCAACTGTTCTCGCGAGATCCATTTACACTGAGGGACAGAAACTCGTTGCCGCAGGGAACAACCCCATGTCTATCAAACGCGGTATTGACAAGGCTGTCGACGCAGCTGTCAAAGAACTCGTGAAGTTGAGCCGTTCCGCGAGCAGCCATCGTGAAATCGCCCAGATCGGCACAATTTCGGCAAACAACGACGAAACCATCGGCAATATCATTGCCGAGGCCATGGACAAGGTCGGCAAGGAAGGCGTCATCACCGTGGAAGAAGCCAAATCCATGGAGACCACGCTCGAAGTTGTCGAAGGAATGCAGTTTGACCGCGGTTATGTTTCGCCTTACTTTGTCACCGACACCGAAAAAATGACCGTTAATCTTGATGATCCGTATATTCTGATCAGTGAGAAGAAAGTCTCCAGCATGAAGGATCTCCTTCCGATTCTTGAGCAGATTTCAAGAATGGGCAAACCTCTTTTGATTATCTCCGAAGATGTCGAAGGTGAAGCGTTGGCAACACTGGTTGTCAATAAACTTCGCGGTACGTTGAATGTCGCTGCCGTAAAAGCCCCCGGTTTTGGTGACCGCAGAAAGGCAATGCTTCAGGATATCGCCGTATTGACCGGCGGCCAGGTGATTTCTGAAGATATCGGCCTCAAGCTTGAAAGCATTACGGTCGAAGATCTCGGCCGGGCAAAAAGTGTTTCCATCGATAAAGACAATACCACTATCGTTGATGGCGCAGGAACCAAGCAAGACATTGAAAAACGCGTGAAACAGATTCGCGCCCAGATCGAGGACACTTCGTCCGATTACGATCGTGAAAAACTTCAGGAGCGGCTTGCCAAGCTCGTTGGTGGCGTTGCCGTCATCAATGTGGGCGCGGCCACTGAAACTGAAATGAAGGAAAAGAAAGCACGCGTGGAAGATGCGCTTAATGCAACCCGTGCGGCCGTGGAAGAAGGCATTGTTCCCGGTGGTGGTGTAGCGCTTGTACGCTGTGTTGCCGCGCTTGATAAACTCAAGCTCGATCCGGAACAGGCATTGGGCGTCAAGGTGATCATGCGGGCCATTGAAGAGCCGCTGCGTCAGATTGCCAACAATGCCGGTTTTGAAGGTTCCGTGGTAATCGACCAGGTAAAGAAGGAAAAAGATGCGTTTGGATATAACGCTGAGACCAATACCTATGAAGACCTTATCAAGGCCGGTGTCATCGACCCGACCAAGGTGGTACGATTTGCCCTGCAGAATGCGGCAAGCGTAGCGTCATTGATGCTGACCACCGAGGCGATGATCGCTGAAATCCCTGAAGAAAAGGGTGAAGGCGGAATGCCCGGCGGCGGCATGGGTGGCATGGGCGGAATGGGCGGCATGGGCGGCATGATGTAAGCTGCCTTGACTTATTCTACCCGTTTTAAGTAAAACAGAAAAAAGCCTTTATGCGATACTGCGTAAAGGCTTTTTTTTATATAAATTCTACAAAAATTCGAAGCTTAACCGGTTTGGCTTTTATTATTCTTGACAGTGGCGGATACCTTGGATAATTTCTATTTGGCTTTATGCTGAAAGTAAAGGGTTGTCAAATTAGTGAAAAACATTTACAAACAGTCCAGCATATTTTTTCATTCCACCATGGTTCCTGCAATGGTATAAATTTTTGGTTTTGTTGTTTCCGGCGCTTCCGTCAAAATCAATACGTTGATAAATCGAGTTGACAAAAAATCCTTTTATAAAAAATATTAATTAATATATGGAGCAAATAGAAGAATGAGTCCCGAAGATCTCAGTATTATTGCAATGGTGCGAAGCGCAGGGCCGATGGTTCAGTTTGTCATATACCTTTTGCTTGCGTTCTCCATGGCCACCTGGGCGATTATTTTCATGAAATTTGTGTACATGCGGCGAGCATTCAAGGAATCGGCCTTTTTTATTGAATATTTCTGGAAGACCCGTGATTTCTCGAATTCCTTTGCCCGGGCAAAAGAACTCAATCATAGCCCGGTTGCCCGTATTTTCAGAAATGCCTACATGGAATTGAAAAAGATGAATCGACCCGGCACGCCGCCAGAAAGCGCTGTTGATCTGGCCGCCAATGTTGAAAACATTAAACGGACTTTGGGTCGATCACGCAACATGGAAAGTATCCGGATGATTCAGTTGGTTCCGTTTCTGGCCACTACTGGAAATATAGCGCCTTTTATCGGCTTATTCGGGACTGTTTGGGGGATCATGAATGCTTTCAGGGCCATTGCCGTTCAGACAGGAACGACGAGTCTGTCCGCCGTCGCACCGGGTGTTTCGGAAGCCCTTGTTGCCACTGCGGCGGGATTGGCTGTAGCGATCCCTGCGGTTGTCGGGTTTAATTACTTTTCCCAGAAGATACGCATTATCGAATCGGAAATGGAAAGTTTTTCCAACGATTTCATCAGCATCGTAGAAAGCGAATCGCGCCGTCAAGAATCCAGGGAGTAAAAAATGGCTATTAATACAAACCAGAGCGCACTGCTCTCCGAGATCAATGTCACCCCATTTGTCGATGTAATGCTGGTTTTGCTTATTGTTTTCATGGTGGCGGCGCCCATGATGGTCCAGGGCGTTGACGTCGCTCTCCCGCAGACGCATCATGCCACAAGTCTGGATCAGGCTGAAGATCCCCTGGTTGTTGTCATTGACCATAATGGGATGATAACGATAAACGAAACACCGGTGGACGTGGAAGGCCTGGGGGAAAGACTGGGCTATATATTTGAAAACCGTTCATCGAACAATGTTTTTTTGCGCGCCGATACGAATGTGGCTTACGGAAAAGTTGTTTTGGTCATGTCTGAAATCAAAAGCGCAGGTGTTCAACAACTGGGCGTGGTAACAGAACCGGTTGCAAGTCTTAAGGACGCATCTCGAAATTAATTGTACCAACCCACTAAACCAGGACAGATCGAAGCCGGTGCTTGTTGTTTGCAAAACCATTAAAGAAGCCCTATTGAGCAATGCAGTCTGAATTAAATCCAGAAAATGATCATGTGTATCAACCTGAGGGGTTGTATAAAAAATCGAGTTTTTATTTTGGGATTTCTTTTGCAGCCCATATGACCCTGGTTCTTTTTCTTCTGTTTATGCCGGAAAGTCAGAGTGGGGGGATTGATTTTACACGTTTTGAATCCATAGATGTGCAACTCGTTTCGCTGAGCACTATTCCGCCCTCATCATCTTCCGGTCAGGGCGGCGGCGGTGGAGGCGTTTCCACTAGTGATACGGTGGAGGATTTTCATCAGGATCGTGTGGCGCCTGCCGAACCTACCACTATTCCCATGAAGTCAAGAACGCCAAGAGCGGTGGACCCTTCTTCGCATACCTTGACGCTGCCGGAAAAATTACGTCCTGCCGAGCCTTCGATTAAAAGATCGACGGCCCCGCGGCCATCCGAATCCGTGAGAAAAGAGGTGGTGAAGCCGGATGAGTTGAAACGGCAGGAGGGAGAAAGACAGGTTGCGGACACAGTTCGACGCATGCAGGAGGAAGTTGAAACCCGGGAAAGTCGCCGCCAGGCTTCTATTCGCGAACGAATCGGGCAGATGGAAGGAGAAGTGGGTCAGGACACTCGTCCGCGGGGAACCGGCAGTGTTTCAGGATCTGGTGGGCAGGATGGTCGTTCCGGTGGGGGCGCAAGGGGTAATTATACCCGGCTTCAGATCTACCAGGCGGAAGTAAGGCAGGCGCTCAGAAGGAATTGGGTGTTTTCTGAAGCGCTTGCAGGCGATACCAGGGGGCTTGAAAGCAGGGTCGTATTGAAGATTATGCCCAATGGGGAAATTACGGATGTGTGGTTTGAAAAACGATCCGGCAACGAGTATCTTGATGAATCCGCTTATAAAACTGTCATGAAATCCGACCCTCTGCCGCCTCTTCCGGATGGGCTCCCGCATTATCAGTTGCTGGTGGGCTTTACACCGGGTGGGTTGCAATAGACGCCTGCCGGAATGTTGATCTTCATGGCCGGGAATGCACTGACAGCATCACACACAATCATTCTGGTTATCAGCGTTTAACAAGAAATAAATTACAGGGATTGCATCCCCCCTTGAACTGGAAAGTGGAAAATTCAAATGAAAATCACGTATCATTTAAAAATCGGTTGCCTGTTTTTTATCTTTCTTCTGGCCATAGGGGGGAAGAGCTTTGCCGAATATGATTATATCAATATCAGCGACCCTTTTCAAAAAAAAATCCCGATTGCTGTGCCCGTGCCGGCTTCCCTGACGGATAATTCTGAAACAGAACGGTTGTCACAACAGGTTGTCGATGTTCTAAGCAATTCGCTTAAGTTTACGGGGTATTTTAATGTAATCGATAAACGGGCCTTTTTAGACGCTCCCGGTAAGCAGGGCATCACCGTATCTGAAATAAATTTTAAAAACTGGCGGGATATCGGCTCGGAATTGTTAATTACAGGCGGGGTACGTCTCGAAGGACGTGTGTTGCAACTGGAATTCAGACTCTTTGATCCGTTCCGGCAGACCTTGTTGTTTGGAAAACGATATACCGGGGAAGTTTCCGATATGCGGGAAATGGTTCTCAAGTTTTGTGATGAAATGATTCATCGGCTGACCGGGAATTTCGGGGTCTTCAACACCCAGATCGCCTTTGTGTCCGAAGGACGTGACGGAAAAGCTCTTTATGTTTCTGATTTTGATGGCGAAAATCGACGAAAATTGACGGAAAATGAGGATATCGTGTTAACGCCGGCCTGGTCTCCCGATGGTCGCCACCTTGCTTACACCTCTTATAAAAATGGTAAGCCTGAAATTTTCGTCAGATCCATGGAAACGGGGAGAACAGAGCTGTTGGCATCCTACGAGGGGCTTAATATTACCCCGGCCTGGATGCCTGGGGATTCCCGGCTTGCCGCGACCTTGTCGTTCGAGGGAGACGAGGAGATATACCTTTTGACCAAATCCGGGAAAGTTGATAAAAGATTGACCAATAGTTGGGGGGTTGATGTGTCCCCCTCGTTTTCACCTGATGGAAAAAAAATGGCCTTTGTTTCGGGTCGGGCGGGTTCACCCCAGATATTTATCATGGATCTTAAAACCATGCGCACGAACAGGCTTACGTTTGAAGGGCGTTACAACACACAGCCGGAGTGGTCCCCAAGGGGGGATAAAATCGCCTACTCCAGCATGAGCGGAAATACAAGCGATATATTTGTCATTAATATGGATGGTAGTGGTCGGGTTCAGCTTACTGCTGACGCCGGAAGAAACGAGTCTCCCAGCTGGTCTCCGGATGGAAATATGATCGTGTTTTCTTCTACGCGAAAGGGAAATTCAAATATTTATGGTATGACTTCTTCCGGAACGGACCAAAGACCGCTCTTTGAGATGCCGGGGAATCAGTCATTGCCAGATTGGTCTCCAAGGATTGAGCGGTAGCGGGATCAAGAGTCACCGGATAATATCCGGTACGTCGAAGCAGTATAATAATTTACAAGGAGAAAAGCGGTAATGAAAAAATTCATGTCTTTTGGCCTGTTGCTTGTTGTGATGATGAGCATGATGTTCTTCGCGTCTTGTGCCAGGAAAGCCCCTGACGGGGGGGAGTATCCAGGTGAAGAACCCATGGCTCCCCGAATCGGTGAAAGAGCGGATTCGGAAACAGAGTTGGAGAAGCAAAGAAGAATAGCGGAAGAAGAAATAGAAGCCTATCGTGAAAGGCAGGCAGCTGAGGCGGAACAAATTCGTAAGGAAAAAGAAGCCGCAGCATTTGTCGATGCAAATGTTTATTTTGCGTTCGACAATTCCAGTTTATCTGCTGAAGCTCGCGAGACCTTGTTGAAACAGGCCAAGTGGTTGCAGGAAAACAGTGACAGATCGCTCATCGTGGAAGGACATTGCGATAACAGGGGAACAGAGGAGTACAACCTTGCACTGGGTTCCAGAAGGGCGCAGAGCGTAAAGGATTTTCTGGTTAACGCCGGCGTTGAGCCGTCCCGCATTATCACAATCAGTTACGGTGAAGAAAGGCCTGCGGTAAGAGGAGATAATGAAGAAGCCTGGAGCAGAAACCGAAGAGCTGAATTTCGCCTCCGGTAATCATTGTTGTTGAAATTGTTGTATCTGTCAAAATGTCTGACTCAGACCGGTTCTGAGTCAGACTCGAATTTAATACTAAACGTGTCTGGTTAATCACTCCCCGGCTCGGTTGAAATACATACCTGGGTTTAGCCGTTTTGTTTTTAATCGTGTCAGCCTGAAAGTCCCGAACAATACATACGATACTTCAGACTGATAACGTCCTTCCGGTTTCGGGCCGGCCGTGCTGAAAACCTGACAAGACAACGGATTTTTATAATGCGCCGATACTTACCGGTTTTAATGCTTTGTGGTCTTTTCTTTTTATTATTCCAGGTGACCGGGTGTGCCACGCGCTCGGAAGTATGGCATCTCGAAGATCAGGTCATCAATCTTCATAAAGAAAACCAAAGTCTCAGACGGGCTCTTTCCGAGGTCGATACCGCTTTGGCACAGCAGGGTGAAGTCCGGCAGGATATCAGAGGTCTCGCGGCTACCAAGGATGCGGAACTCTATGAGATCAAAACAGACCTTCGAAGACTTTCCGGTACCATCGAGGAGATTGAATACAATCTGAAGAAGAATATGACAGATCTGACGGCCCATATTGCAGAGATGAATACGCTTATGCTGGAAAATACTGCATCAATGGAAGGATATGATAACCGTATCTCCCGCATGGAAACCTATATGGGGATGGAAGTGTCCGGGCAAACGGAAAAACGGGTTGAAAGAAAATATCCGACCGAAAAAGAGCTTGAAGCTCTAAATGAACAGGAATTATACCGGGTTTCCAAGCAAATGTTCGATGATCGTGAATTTGACGCTGCCCTTGATGGGTTTGCCATATTTCTGAAACGGTTCCCGAAATCAAACCTGGCGGATAATGCCCGGTTCTGGACCGGAGAGGTCTACTTTGCGGAGCAGTGGTATGAAAGAGCGATTGTTGAATACCAAAGGGTAATCGATGATTACCCGAATGGGAACAAGGTTCCCGCCGCCTACCTGAAACAGGGGTTCGCCTTCGCTATGCTTGGGGAGAAAGATAATGCAATTTTTCGACTCAGGGAACTGATCCGTATTTTTCCCAATCATGACAAGGCCAGAATCGCTGAAAGGCGGATTGCGGAGATTGATGGATGAAACCGATAACGGTTGAGTCGATACGGAATCACGTGTTGTGAGGGTTATCGGAATCGATCCGGGGCTTGCGGCAACCGGCATAGCCGTTGTGGAAGGCTCGGCCCTCAAGGTATCGGATTATGCCTTCGGTACCATCACGACCTCTGCGGACCTTGCGATGACAGATCGGCTGAGTCGAATTTATGATGGCGTCATAAAGGCAATAAACGATCAGAAACCCGACTTAATGGCGATAGAGGATGTTTATTCCCTAAACCGGTATCCGAAATCCGGAATTGTTCTGGGGAAGGTGACTGGTGTCATTCTGCTTGCAGCATGTCATGCGGCAATTCCGGTCATGGAGATTGCTGTACGGGAAGCCAAGCGGATATTGACGGGAAGTGGTGGCGCCGATAAAGCGCAACTTGAAGCGTGTGTTCGTATGCGTCTTAATCACCCTGAGCCGATCCGGCCCTCTCACGCATCGGATGCGCTTGCACTGGCACTGATTGGTCTTTACCGGAATCGCTCATTGCAGCGGCTGAATGCGGATAGGGCTTCATAGGAGAAGAGGGCAGGGGGAAGGTTGGGCAAATGCAGGTTGCTGAGGAAAAATG
>SLIE01000067.1 GCA_007135795.1 Desulfobacterales bacterium | reverse complement strand
TGGCTGTTTAAAAAACCAACCGAGCAAAGCTCGGTCTGAATGCCAGGCAAGAGCCTGGCGCCCCCAATGCGGTTCTTGCTGGGCGGTCCGTTGGTTTATCCGATACTGTGCTGGTGGAAAAGCTGTTTGTAACGGTTCGTGGTATATGGGTTCAAATGAAGCAAAAGGAGGGCGGGAATTGGTAAAAAGATGGTTGGTTTAGATACGGATAATGGAACGCCTTGCCGAATATGCGCAATAAGCCGGACAAGAGCAGTTGCGTATTGTGAAAGACTATCACTTTTTGGATAAATGCTCCCGGATAAACGTGGCTAAACCGGCCCGCTCATGGGCACAAGCGTCAGCCATGGAGGCTGTGTCGCGATAATTGATCAAATCCCGGATCACTTCAATCATTGCCGCGTTACCTTGACAGATATCGCCGGCGATTGCCATTGCCCGCGGCATAAGCGTTTCATGCGGGACCACTTCATTGACCAGTCCCCATGCGCAAGCGGTTTGGGCATTGATAAAGGTGGCGGTAAAAGATATCTGCCGGGCCTGGCGGCGACCAACGGCTTGCTGAAGCAGTTGTGTCATGCCCCACCCCGGGTGAATGCCGACCCTGGCGTGTGTGTCGGCAAAGGATGCATTTTCCGATGCGATCAAAAAATCGCAGTTCAAGGCGATCTCAAACCCACCGGTGATGGCATGACCGTTAATGGCGCCGATAACCGGTTTTTTACATGCCTTGAACACATCCGGAAGATCCATTCCGTCACCCCTGGGATTGAACAGGTTTTCCGTTTGAAACACATCCAGGTCGAGTCCCGAGCAAAATGATTTGCCGCTTCCCGTGAGAATTGCCACCCGAATGGTCTTATTATTGCTGACTTCTTCCAGGCAGTCATAGAGTTTGATCAGAAGCGCCTGGTTTATGGCATTGCGCCGTTCGGGTCGATTCAGGGTTATGATGGCAATCTGGTTTTCAATGGTAAAAAGAACGGGATCATTCATTTCTCGATGTTTCCTTGTTTTGGTTTTAATTGTGTGCATCGCCAATGGCTGCAGGATCAGGTCGCCATTACGAGTGCCATCCCCAGTAAAGTCAACATAACCCCGGCAAACACAGTTATCAACCGCCAGTCGGATGTTTTTAATTGCCTGGCGGCAGGATACCGGATCAGGAGAATGGATGCAAACAAAACAGCGATCACTGGTAATGCCGGAAGAAAAAGGTTGAGAATACCGGCTGCAGATATTGCCGCGACCAGGCCGGCGCCGGCAATCGGTAAATAAAGGGAAGGCCGGTTGCCCGCAATCATGGTGAAAAGCCCCTTTCCGGTCAGGTTGTCATTTATCCTGAATTGAGCGGCAGCGGCGGATAAAAAGACGACGATGATCCAGTCAGAAACGCCGAAGAGGGGTTGCAGGTGATCAAGGCCGAAAACGGGTATCTTGATCAGCAAAAAGTCGCTGATCGGCGGCGGACCGGTCATGTCGGATTGGTAATATGTTTGAATGGAATCCACAATGTGACGGGTGGGGCCGCGAATAACGCTAAAGAGATCGGCCAGCGCCATGACTACACAAACAATAATCAATTCCGCCTCCCGCTTCAGAGGTTTAATCATCCACGTGCCCAGCAGGTTGGCAAAAACAATCAGGTTCGCGGTGTATAGCATATAAAAGAAAGGGGTTCTGATTGACCATTGGTGTGCGGCGAAAATCATGAACCCGCTGATCATCAGGATGACCAGCAAGCAGGCATACCGGATTTCTGGTTTGTACTGAATAGCATTTTCCACATAAAGCATATAGAAAGTAGTGATCTGGCAGCACAACAGTACAAAGAACACGGCTGTCGATAGAAAAAGCAGCAGGGCCGCCCCGGGTTGCAGAAGCATGCTTTGTGGCCATAATCCCGAAACGCCGTGTGCGATCCAGGAAATCGACAGCCATACGCCATAGATGCCAAATAAAGCCAATACGGGTCGGGTATGTGTCACATGCATAAGGCATTGCCGGAAAAAGGGATTTGTTTATAGAGATTATGCAGATGCCTGCCAATAAGAAAGGCGACCTTTGCGGGGTCGCCTTAACTTAATGTTTTATGGTGCCGAGGGACGGAATTGAACCGCCGACACGGTGATTTTCAGTCACCTGCTCTACCGACTGAGCTACCTCGGCTCAATTGCCAAGTGTATAAAGAAAAAATCATGGATATGTCAAGGACTTTTTTGCATGTCACCATAAAGATACTGCACAAGGGTACATGCGGCAATTGCTGCGGTTTCGGCTCTTAGAATACGTGGGCCCAATGAAATTGATTTAAAATCGGCAGGTTGTGAATATTTTATTTCTTCCGGGGAAAATCCGCCTTCCGGTCCTATGACAAGTAATATTTTTTGTGACTTTCCAGGGTGTAAACCGGCAAGTGGTACTTTTTCTTCCTCCCAGCAGATGATTTTACCGTCGTAGTCCTCCGGGCTGTTCACCAGTTCCTCAAATGTCATCAAAGGCGAAATGACGGGAAGTTTTGAAAGACCACACTGTTTCAATGATTCAATGGCAATGTTTTCCCATCTGCGCATCCGTTCGGCCACGCGATTTTCATCGGGCCGGGCCACTGAACGGTCGGAAATCAGCGGAATCCATCGGGACAACCCCAATTCGGTGAGATGACGGATGATGGTATCCATTTTTTTGTCTTTTAAGAACCCCTGGGCCACAACGAGTTCGAGGGAAGATGCGGTATGAGATTGTTTTTTTTCAATAATTGAAAAGCTTGCCGTATCTTTTGAGATTGTTTCAATTACAGCAGGATATTCAAAACCGGAACCGTCGATTAAAAGTACCTGATCACCTGGTTCATGCCGCAGGACTTTGCGCATGTGGCGCACATCGTTTCCGGTGATTTGAGGATGCTGATTCAGAATTTCTGTGGGCTCGATGTAAAAACGTCTCATACCGGTCCCTCTCAAGTTTAAATTGGGCGGCGTCGTAAAAGTCAAGTCTACTGTCGTATCGATTTAACTTAAGTTCAGTATCAATACTACGCTTTTGTTTTAAAATTGAATTAATTGATCTGGATTTTACATGTCACATTTTGAAGAAAAATATATTTATTTGCAAGCAATTGATTTGATGTGATATGGTAATTATATGATTGGAAGGCAAACCGCTTGACACTTCCAAGTCGTTATGTTACTTATAAAACACAATAAATTGAATATGTTTGAAGTTTATTTTCAACTTACCTTTTGGTTTCAGGAGCCTAATCCATGGTCGAAAATTATGAAAAGAACACTGCCGAACATTCGATTGACAAAAATGGTCCGGGAACAGACGATGTTTTAGAAATTATCAATCTCTCGGACTTGGAACTCTCGGATTTGGAGCCGGCCGTCAAGGAATATG
>SLIE01000030.1 GCA_007135795.1 Desulfobacterales bacterium | reverse complement strand
TTGAAATAGCTTACTCCAGGGTTATGCGATACAATTCTTTTTTTATGTGGCCTTCTCATATCCATCACCTTAGTTTTGAGCAAATACTCAAAAATTATCAAATATCGTCACTCGCAGTGACTGTCAAGATAAAAAAACAAAGTCCGCTATATTCGCAAACTTATCATACCAACCAACTCAGCTCGGCATGGCAATCCATGCGGGGTGAAATCTGAATCAGATACCTTCAACATGCTGCCGGTAATCTATTAATCTATGCCGGTTTCTTTTGCAACCTGATCCGCATTGATTCGGCATGGGCACCAAGCCCTTCCATATCCGCAATGCGAATCGCATCATCAGCTTCTTTGTAAAATGCATCCGGTGTATAATAAACCAGGCTGGTCCGCTTTGTGAAGCAACTGACCGAAAGAGCGGATGAAAACCGAGCCGTGCCACCGGTCGGCAACACATGATTGGGTCCGGCAATATAGTCTCCAATCGGTTCAGGCGTATACCCCCCTATGAAAATGGCCCCTGCATTTTTGATGGAACCAATCCAGTCAAAAGGATTGTGAACCTGTAGCTCCAAGTGCTCGGGGGCAATTCGGTTGGCAATCCCTATGGCTGCAGCCATATCCGGCACCACCAGGATCGCTCCGAAGCTCTCCAGAGATTGCCTGGCGATATCGCTTCGGCCCAGTCTTGTCAGCTGCGATTGCAATTCGTCAGCCACACGGTGGGCAATACCCGGGCTAGTTGTAACAAGAACCGATGACGCCATAATGTCATGCTCTGCCTGGGAAAGGAGATCCGCGGCAATATAATCCGGATCAGCTCCCTCGTCGGCAATTACCAGGATTTCGCTGGGCCCTGCCACCCCCTCGGTGCCAACAAGTCCCGTGACCATCTTTTTTGCAAGTGTAACATAAATATTACCCGGCCCGACAATAACATCGACGGGATCGATTGTTTTGGTTCCATAGGTCAGGGCAGCGATGGCCCAGGCACTTCCAACCTTATATACCCGATCCACACCAACCGTTTCAGCGGCAACCAGAAGATGCGGGTTCACCCCACCTTCAGCCGTTGGTGGCGTGACCATGACAAGATTCTCCACACCGGCGATTTTTGCAGGTATCCCCCCCATCAGCACGGACGATACCAGGGGTGTCATCCCCCCCCTTGCTCCGGGGACATAAATTCCCGCAGAAGAGACCGGGTTGACCATCTGTCCTAAAATCACACCCTGACGAGGCGTATCAAACCATGAATTTTCAACCTGGCGCCTGTGAAAAGATTCAATCTGACGTGAAGCGCGTGTAAGTGCTGACATAAAAGTCGCACTCACAGTGTTCCTTGCAGAAGCGAATTCACCTTCGGTGACTTCAATATCCGATATTTGCATTTCAGGCGCATCAAAACGATTTGTATATTCCAGCAATGCATCATCGCCGCGAGCCTTTACATCAACCAGTATTTTGCTTACAGTGTCAATATCGCTTTTTTCATAATCCCGGCTCCGGTTGATGATTGAATCAATTCTTGCTTCCGCCTCGACTGAGGGATAATTTATGATCTCCATTTTATTCTCCCGCTTTTACATTGATGGCGTTGTAAAAATCGCGCTCGGACGACTTTGTAAAAAGTACAAGATCAAAGCTTGCGCAATTCTAAGAATGCAAAGTACTTAAGTGTACGCGTATGTCTATAAGGCGTAAGCCGCAAATTCTGAGAGATTGCGCGTAACGTAGATATTGGACTTTTTATGAAGTCATCTACATTGATGCGCTCATAATAGTGCCTGAACGAAAACCGTCTTTTTCGCCAATCTCTGCGTCAAATTTTAAACCTCAAAATACACCCGATATTCCTGCGGTTAAAATTTCCGCCGTCCTTGACCTTGACGAGAAATCACGGCTTTCGTTCGGGCACTAAATAGATTTAACCCATATACAGGGGCATTTCATTTCAACGATTAAAATGGATAAATTTTCAACGCAATTGACTTTTATTATATATTCTGATAAGTTGTTATGTTTGTATTTACTACTTAGCTGAGATGGAATACCATCACCCAGGCACAATGATCCCACGCAACCAATTTTGTTATGAACATTTATTAATAACAGGGGTCTGACGAACCTGAAACAAAACGATGAGATGCGTTTTTCAGCCGGACAGATTGAAATCAAAAATTAAATAACACAATCGATCCCAAAAAAACAGGAGGAACATGAATATGTCTGTAAATCGTATTTGCAATTTCAATGCCGGTCCGGCAGCACTTCCGGAACCGGTGCTCCAGGAAGTCCAGTCATCTTTCCTTGATTTCCAGGGTTGCTGCATGTCAATCGTTGAAATCAGCCACAGATCATCGATTTTCGATGATGTCATAAATGACGCTGTTGCCAGGACCCGGCGACTGCTCAATATTGGCGAAGAATATCACGTACTGTTTCTCCAGGGGGGCGCCAGCCTCCAGTTTGCCATGGCACCCATGAATTTTCTCACGGATGGCCGTTTTGCCGATTATGTCAACACGGGTACCTGGTCGACCAAGGCGATCAAGGAAGCACAGATTCTTAAAAAAGCCCACAACGTAGTGGCATCTTCCGAAGATCGCAATTTCGCATATATTCCAAAGAACATCAAATTTAACAAAGATGCGACTTACGCGCATATTACCTCCAACAACACCATAAAGGGGACACAGTGGGCACATTTCCCAGATACCGGAGATGTTCCCATCATATCGGACATGTCGTCCGATATGATGTCACGTCCCCTGGACATGTCCAAATTCGGAATGATATACGCCGGTGCCCAGAAAAACCTTGGACCCGCGGGTGTATGTATGGTTGTTATACACGATGACATGTTGAAACTTATT
This sequence comes from Desulfobacterales bacterium, assembly GCA_007135795.1. GTDB lineage: Bacteria > Desulfobacterota > Desulfobacteria > Desulfobacterales > Desulfosalsimonadaceae > B1SED10-16. The sequence goes on along the minus strand of SLIE01000030.1, from coordinate 528 downwards.
CCGGACGGGCTCCCGACCATGCTTGACTACAGAACCCATGTGTCCAAAAACTCCATGTACAATACGCCTCCGTGCTTCCCCATATACACGGTACAACTTGTACTGAAATGGATAGAGGAGACCATTGGCGGGCTTGCCGAAATGGAAAAGCTAAACTTGAAAAAGGCGGATCTTCTCTATGGGTTTATGGATGCAACTGATTTTTATCGCCCCACGGCAGATAAGGACAGCCGATCATTGATGAATGTAACATTCCGTCTCCCTTCTGAGGAACTGGAAAAGAAATTCGTGGCAAATGCCGTAGACAACGGGTTGGGTGGTTTGAAGGGACATCGTTCGGTCGGTGGATGCCGCGCCTCCATATACAATGCCGCCACATATGAAAACGTCGAAAAACTCGTTGAGTTCATGAAGGTTTTCGAAAAGAATAACGGCTAAACATCGCCTGTCATTGTCCAACGAAATGGTTGTATTATTTTAAGAAAATAAAAAAGCTGCCGGGAGATCCGGCAGCTTTTTTATTTATAA
>SLIE01000221.1 GCA_007135795.1 Desulfobacterales bacterium | reverse complement strand
ATGATAGTATCATCTAAGGATTCATAAGATATTTTCCCCTGTTGCACATACTTATAACCTCTTTTAAAATTATTGATCGGAGATATCGATTGTGCCGAAAAACTCATATTTAATGGAAAATGATTTTGAGTCACTTCGAATGGAGGTTAAAACAAAAAAACAAAATATCGAAAAACAAGCTCTTTGGGCAGGAGTACTTCCTGGCATGAGAATTGCCGATATAGGATGCGGGCCTGGGAAAACCACAAATATTCTTCACCAAATGGTCCAACCCGGTGGACAGACCGTTGGCGTTGATTTTTCAGAAGATCGCATTCGCCGCGCAAAAAGCAGGTATGTAGATGACGGCCTCTCGTTTTACTGCCTTGATATTCATGACGACCTGAGCGATCTTGGAAAATTCGATCTGATTTGGATGCGCTTTGTTTTGGAATACTATCGCTCCAGTGCATTTAAAATTGTCAGACACCTTGCGGATCTACTCAATCCTGGAGGCATCTTGTGCCTCATTGATCTGGATCAGAATTGCCTGAACCATTACGGTATCTCGCCAAAATTATCTGCAACCATGAAAGGTTTGATGGAGCACCTATCAAAGTATAAGGATTTTGACCCCCTGGCAGGGCGAAAGCTCTATTCTTATCTTTATGATATGAACTTTAAAAACATTGATATACACCTTGAACCCCACCACCTGATCTTTGGTGAAATCAATGATGTGGACTATTTTAACTGGGAAAAGAAAGTGCTTGTGGCTGGAAAGGGGTCGGGTTATGTATTCAGCGAATACGATGGTGGATTTGAAGAATTTTATGCTGAGTTTGCCGCTTTTTTCCGTAATCCCAGAAGATTTACATACACTCCGATAATCTGCTGCAAAGGGAAAAAACCGTCTTAGTCTCAAGCCGAAGTGATCACATTGGGGTCAATTGGAAACTGAAATGATCTTATCCTCGCTATAGGCATGGTCTATATTCAGTAAATTATATTCTGCGCCAGCTCCGGCATGGTAAAATCGTATGAAAGCATCAACTACTTTCCCGTCAAAATGCGTTCCCGAATTTTGAATCAGCATTTCAATAGCTTTTTCTGATTTAATCGGCAACTTGTAATACCGATTTGCGGTCAGGGCTTCAAAATAATCCGCAACAGCGATGATCCTTGCGCCAAGCGGAATGGCGTTTCCTTTCAATCCCTTTGGGTAACCGCTGCCGTCAAGTTTTTCATGGTGTGCGCCCGCTATAAAAGGAACATCCTTTAGATACCCCTCAAACTGAATCTGTTCAAGTATTTCTGTGGTCTTTTCCGCGTGACACTTGATATGCTCCAGGTCATTTGGGGTAAACCTGTCTCGTTTTTTTAGCAACGAATCCGGAACTCCGATTTTCCCGTAATCATGAAGCAATGCGGCGATCCTGACCATTTCCCGATATTCTCGATTAAGCTTGAGTTCTTTGCATATTCCTACAGCAAACTCTGAAACCTTTTCGGAGTGCCCGCTAGTAACCGGATCACGCGCATCAATGGTTGAAACCATAACCCGAAGAACTGATTTTAGCTGTTTTTCCCTGGCTTCAATGTGTTCCGTATGCCGAATGGTAATGCCGATTACGTTCGAAACTCCCATCAACAGACTCATATTGCTTTGCACAAGTATTTTTTTGGATTTAACATTATCCACTGCAAGTATTCCCAAGGTTTCATTGTCACACATGATCGGGCAACAGATAAACGCTTTGGCACCTATTCGGTCAGCAAATTCCAAACTTCGCCTGGAAAGTGTTTCCCCTATTTCGTTAATATTATTTATAAGAAAAGGTTTTTGTTGTTTGAATGATATTACAAAAATACCTTTTGATTTTGGGTTGTCCAGGCTGAATTTCATGTTGCTTAAAAATTTTTCTTGCTGTTTCGTATATCCAAATCCATTCTTAAACGTTAAGAAAGTTCTCTCCTTATTGGCAAGCATTAACATGCCCCGATCATAGTCTAGCCGCTTTTCGAGAATACGAACGATTGCGGAGAGGACTTCATCAATTTCGCAATGCCGGTTTACAACCTGTCCGATTTCACGCGTAACCAAGGTATTGTTGTAATTAATATCAATTTGTTCGACCAGGTTTTCACTAATATCATGCATATTGGCAAGCGTTTTACTGAGATAACGCCTGTGAAGCCTTTCATTGAGAAATGAAAGGCCAATATATATCAAAAGAAAGAGTACTATAGCATAACCTGTAACTTTCAAGGGTAAAAATGCTGCCAGGCCGATGATGAAAATTGTAAAGAATATGAGAAAATAGTTTGTCCAAAGCCTTAAATGATCCGTGAAGGAAGGTTCCCAGGAAATTACATACCGGCAGACCTTATCCACTTTAAAGATACATTCCGGGTGCTCGATATTCGGAAATCTATTATTGAACAGGCTTAGAATTGCTTCAAAAAAACCTTTTCGGTTTTCACATTGAAATGGCTTTTCAACCACATTGTTAAATGGCGTTACCGATATTTCGACCTTGTTCGGGGATAGTCTGCGGGAATTATAAAATGAAGACTTGGTAAAGTTGGCGCTTGTCTTCCCGATTTTTTCATAAGCCCTTGCCGGTGAAAGAAACCCGAGTGCATATTGCCACATAACACCGACGGTTTCCGGGGAGGCTGCATGGCGTCCGGCTTCTCTGGCAATTCCGGGATTACCGGTAGCGCTTACGATTCTATCATGAAAATCCTCCACTTGGTTTTGAGTAAACCAATGTCCTTGATCATTTACTTCATACGGTTTCATTCCAGATTGAATCAGTAGCTGAAACGGATCGACGTGGGCATATTTTTTTTTCAGTAATTGAATGTAAGGCAATATTATTCGACTGTTATATAGTGCCTTATCAGGGGTTGGATTTTTAGTTTTAGTCATGCTGTTCTCGATGATGAGTGAAAAAACCAGATATTGAAACTAATACTACAGCTATAAAACTAAAATGGCAAGCAAATAGAAAACAGATAATATCTGTCTATACTATTGGTATTAATTTAACAGTCGAATCAATCATCAGCACATCACATAGATATGCTTGCTGAAGTGCCAACGCTAAACAGAAAAAGTTGAAGTGTTTTAAACAAAGCGAGCCCTATCATGACAAATATGGTTGCCGAAGATGAAATACTAACAAAGATATCTTATCCAAGCCCCGGACAACCTCGAAATATTAGCAGGGCGCCTCGCACACGAGTGCTCGGGCATTATCTAACTATTCATTATCGCACTCTTTCTGAGATGGTTTTGTCCAAGCAGTATATTATTCTTCAATGAATTCGTTTTTATTTAAATCAATAGTGATGAGCGTTTGTTATATAATCACATAGCTTTTCAATATGAATCAGCATGCCGGGGGTTAATTATTT
>SLIE01000438.1 GCA_007135795.1 Desulfobacterales bacterium | reverse complement strand
ATATTGATATCCTGATCGCAAACGAGGATGAAGCGCTTGCTTTTACCGGGGAGCGGGACGAAGCAAAGGCTCTTGGAATATTGGCAAAAGATGTGGAGATGGCCGTATTGAAAATCGGTGCCCGGGGAAGTCTCATTTCAGGAAACGGCGAGGTTGTCGTAATAAAGGGGATGGGGAACGGGGTTGCGGTGGATACAACCGGTGCCGGCGATCTTTGGGCAGCAGGGTTTCTTTTTGGCCTGGTAAATGGTATGAGCCTTGAACAAAGCGGTGCGCTTGGTTCGTGCTGCGGTTATGAAGTTTGCCAGCTGGTTGGCGCAAAAATTTCAGATGACGGATGGCATCGGATAAAAGAAACCATTGTAATGTAACAATAAAGCGTTTATCCGGGAATAAGGAAGATTAAACCCGGATTACACCACATGAAATCAGCTTATACAAATTGGAGTAACACATATGGCTCGCGAAAAAGAAACGAGAAAAGAACTGCTTGAAGAGCCGGATCTTGTAACCATATACCTTCACCGGATAGCGGGTTTCTTCTTGACGTATCGGAAACAGATCATTTCAGGCATCGTGGCCTTTATGATAATCGTTGTGTCGGTTTCCGGGTACTTTTATTATCAAAACCGGATGGAAAATGCGGCCTCGGTACTTTTTGCCCGGGCCATGACAAATTACGGTGCTGTTCTTGCCGCAGGCGGCTCGCCGGCAGAGTATGATCGTGTTAAAGAAGATTTCATTAAGATTTTTGATAATTATGGAAGAACCAGAATAGCCGACCTGGCTCTGGTGCAGCATGCCGGGTTATGCTACAGAAGCGGGGATTTTCAAAAAGCAGTCGAGCAGTATGAAAAAGCGCTGGCAAAGCTTCCCCGAAACCACAGATTCCGGGAATTGGCATTGAGCGGGCTTGCATATGCTTATGAAGGCTCGCAGGATTATGAATCTGCAATAAAACATTTTGGATTGGTCGTCCAAACCCCGGATGCTGTAACCCGGGATCACGCGCTTTTCAAGCTGGGGGAACTTTACCAGAAAACCGGTGATCCTGAAAAAAGCAAAGAAGCATATGAAAAGCTTGTCTCCGTGTATACGGATTCCATTTATTATGAATTGGCAAATTCAACACTTCAGGGTCTGTAGCAGGAGAAATCCTTGAAAGTCATAATTGTTGGCGCAGGAGAAGTCGGATACCATATTGCCGGTCGGTTGGCTGCGGAGAATAAGGATGTCGTTGTGATTGACAGTAACCCGGGGTCGGTCAAGCGGATAACGGAAAACATCGATGTGGAGGCCATCTGCGGATCAGGAAGCAGCCCGGAAACGCTGGAAGCGGCAAACATAAAGGAAGCCGAAATTCTGCTTGCGGTAACCGACAGCGATGAAACCAACCTGGTGGCTTGTCTTATGGCAGATATGATATCACCTTCCACCAAAAAACTCGCGCGTATACGGCAAGGCGATTTTGATCGATATCATGATATGTTTCGTGAACAATCGCCGCATATTGATACAATCATCAACCCGGAGATCGAGGTGGTTAAAACCATCGAACAGCTGCTTTCCGTTCCCGGGGCGGCGGATGTAAGTGAGTTTGCAGAAGGTCGAATGAAATTCGCCGGATTTTACCTGCATGCCGGCAACCCCCTGGAGGGGATTCGACTGGAGGATTTATCTGAAAAAATCGGGGGTCCCGCACTGGTCGCCGCTATAATAAGAGATCAGGAGCTCATTGTGCCAATGGGACGGCACCGTTTGAATTCCGGCGATTTGGTCTACTTCATCAGTGAAACGAAAAACCTCTCCCCTATTCTTGCCGCTTTCACAGAAAAACCGAAACCGATCAAATCCGTAATGATAATAGGGGGCGGGCGCATCGGTCTGCGATTGGCGAAAAAACTCGAAGATCGTTCCATGCATACGAAACTCATTGAGCGAAGCCAGACCAGGGCAAAGAACCTGGCAGATCGACTCAACCGGACTACCATTATCTGCGGGGACGGATCGGATCAGCGGTTGCTGGTTGAAGAAAATATCCGCGAAATGGACATGGTCATTACGGTGACAAATGACGAGGAGACCAATATCCTGGTTTCTCTTATGGCACGTCGCATGGGGGCTCAAAAAGCGATTACCCGGCTCGATAAATTCAGTTATCTGTCTTTGATGCCGGTTATCGGCATCGAACAGGTGGTGAGTCCCCGCCTCTCCGCCATCAACACCATCCTGCAGCATATACGCCGGGGCAAAGTTCTCTCCGTGCGAACACTCACTGGTGAACAAGGTGAAGTTATCGAAGTGGAAGCACTTGAAACATCTGAAATTATAGGAAAACCGCTCCATAAAAATATATTTCCCAAGGGTTCGCTGGTGATTGGTATTATTCGGAACGACGAGGTCATCATCCCTTCCGGTGACAGTGTCATCGAGGTCGGTGATCGGGTGGTTATTTTTGCCAGGCGTCAGATAGTCGCCAAGATCGAAGAGATTCTGACCGTCAAGCTGGAGTTTTTTTAGGTTGCGATGGCCATTTGTTTTTCAATTCGTAGGCATATTGATATTTGTGCTAGGATTGAACCTTATTCTGCCGCTCGGGGTTTCCCTGTATTACCGGGAGGGCGATACCATTGCGCTGCTGGTATCGATGGCCTTGACCTTATCTGCTGGAGCCCTTTTTTATATTTTTTTCAAGCGTGAGAAAATTGACTACATAAGCCAGCGTGAAGCAATGGCCATCGTTGCTTTGGGATGGACTGCAGTAGCTCTTTTCGCATCGCTTCCCTTTCATTTCACCGGTATTTTTGAAACTTTTGCGGATTCCTTTTTCGAATCCATGTCTGGTTTTACCACCACCGGTGCCACAGTAATGACCGATATCGAGTCAACTCCCCGGGGTCTTTTGCTATGGCGGTCCTACATTCAATGGCTTGGCGGTATGGGAATTATTGTCTTGTCCATTGCGATATTGCCACTTCTGGGAGTGGGCGGTTACCAGCTTTACAAAAATGAAGTCCCCAGTCCCATGCCGGATCGTCTGAAGCCCCGCATTCGTGATACGGCAAAACTGCTTTGGAAAGTCTACCTGGGCTTTACTTTAGCAGCCATGCTGCTTTATTGGATTGGCGGTATGAGCCTCTACGAAGCCATTTGCCACGCCCTGACCACCCTTCCAAGCGGCGGTTTTTCACCCAAGAACCTTTCCATTGCCCATTATGACAGTGCGTATTTCGACGCGGTAATAATTTTTTTCATGCTGGTCACCGGCTTGAATTATGCCCTTCATTACCAAATGCTTATGGGAAAACCGCTTATATACTGGAAAAACCCCGAGAGTCGGTTTTTTTTAATCATGGTTGCAATTTTGTCCGTGGCTGTTTGTTTCGATATCTTCGGAGACGTAT
>SLIE01000399.1 GCA_007135795.1 Desulfobacterales bacterium | reverse complement strand
GACCCAAAACCAAGCTTGTGGGGCTGGATATCGGTTCCAGAACCATAAAGGCCGCCGAAGCACTGGAAACAAAGGGCGGCTGGACATTAAAATCGTTCGGTTCGGTTGAACTGGCGCCCGGTGCAATAGAAGAGGGCGTCGTCAAAGATCCGCAGGTCGTTGCTGACACCATACGAGAACTTTTCGGACTGTATAACATCAAACAATCAAATGTCGCCATCTCGATTGGCGGGTATTCGGTAATCGTCAAAAACATCACCGTTCAGAACATGCCTGAAGAACGCCTGTATGAATCCATCAATTTTGAAGCCGAGCAATACATCCCGTTTGATATAAATGATGTTAATCTCGACTTTCATATCCTGGGCGAATCCGATCACAATTCTAATCAAATGAATGTTTTGCTGGTGGCTGCCAAAAAAGACATGATCGATGATTATATAAACGTTATCGACATGGCGGGCCTGACTTTAGGTATCATTGATATCGACGCCTTCGCCCTTCAGAATGCCTATGATATTAACTACACGGATATCGATGATAATGTGGCATTGATAGATATCGGCGCCGGCAAAACCTCGCTCAATATCCTGAAAGGTCATGTATCTGTATTCATGCGTGACGTTTCCCTGGGTTGTATGCAGATCAATCAGAAGATCGCTACGATGCTTAATTGCAGCATGGCGGAGGCCGAGGATATTAAATTGAGTGGTAACCCGGATAAAATCTCCGCCAACGACCTCAAGCAGATCGAGTCGTCGGTCGTCTCGGACTGGTGCAATGAAATCCGTCGCGCACTTGACTTTTTTTATTCTACCAACCCGGATGATCCGATAAAGGAGATTGTCTTGAGTGGTGGTGGTGCCAATATACAGGAATTCAGAGAGTCGTTGTCTATCCAGACTTCGGCGGAAGTAAAGATCATCAATCCCTTTAAGATTTTTGACACTAAAAAATATAACATTGACAGCGCCTATCTTGAAAAAATCGCACCACAGGCCGCAATTGCCATGGGACTTGCCGTCAGAAGAGTGGATGACAAATGATACGAATAAATTTATTGCCATTTCGAGCTGCGCGAACCAAGGAAAATATCCGCCGTCAGGTATCTGTTTTTTTTCTCTCGCTGTCACTGTTGGTAGTGATCCTGCTTACTGTGAACGGGTATCTTGCAGGAAAAGTGGAGGATCTCGAACGCAACCTCGCAAGCCTTGAGAGCGAAGTAAAGATTTATGAGGAACGGGCCAGGCAGGTTGAAACCTTTAAAGCAGAGCTCAAAGATTTAAACAAAAAGATCGAGATCGTGAACCAGTTGAAAGAGTATCGGAAAGACCCCCCCCTCCTCCTTGCGGAACTCACCGAACTGGTTGTTCCTGGTCGTATGCAACTTTTAAAGATGTCCTTTTCAAGACAAAATGTTGGATTTGAGGGACTCGCAATGGATAATGAGACGATTGCCGTATTTATGCGTCGACTTGAGCGTTCCGGAAGATTCAGCAGTGTGAACTTGTCGAGTTCCGTTCAGCAGCAGGTTCAGGGTGTGGATATGAAAAAATTTGATATCAATTGCCCTGTAGTTATCAAAAATTTATAGATTTTCCGACTCCCCTCAAACGTAGGGGACTCTATGGGTTGAAGGAATGCAGGTAGGATACCTGGTGTTTTTCGACCCTGGAGTGCAGGTAAAGGAATTAAGCCAAAACGGGATAAAACCCAAAAGCCTTACTACGAAATCATCAGGGCGGAAAGTTATGACAAAAAATAAAGTGGCCCCAAGTTCAATTGAACAATTATTTCAAAAAATCGCCGACCTTAACCGGTTGCACCGGATTTTGATATGTGTTGCAACCGTGGTGGTGCTGGTTTCAGCTTTTGGTTTTTTTATGTACAAACCTAAACTAGACAGCATGACAAAACTCAGGACAAATATCACTCAAGCCGAGCAAAAGCTGGAACGAACGAAACGCAGTGCCAGGGAGTATGACAAATACAAGGAGCTGATGGATAATGCCAGAGCCCAGTTTGATATAATTTCCCGGGAACTCCCCGGCACGGAGGAAATTCCATCACTGTTGACCAGCATTTCGCAAGCAGGAAATGCTTCCGGATTGGAGTTTTTGTTATTTCAGCCCCAGGCAGAACGACCAAAAGATTTTTACTCAGAAATTCCCATTCGGATGGAGCTTTCAGGGAAATATCATGAGCTTGGAAATTTTTTCGACAGAATGGCCAGGTTGTCGAGAATTGTTAATATCGATAATTGTTTGACGCTGCAACAGAATGATTTGCTAAAAATTTCATGTACGGCCCTTACCTATAAATTTGTCGGGGAAGCGGCTTCACCAAAATAGCAAGAGAAAAAATCATGACTAAAATTTCTGTTTTTTTATGGATTCTTGTTTTTATGGCCGGTCTTTGGTTTCCGGGGCATATGCTGGTCTTGGCCAGCAAAGGCGATCAATCAGTAATCCACATAAGTGAGCGGGTAAAAATTGAACGCGCCCCTTATGCTGGTGAAGCGACGGGTTTGGAACAGGATCGGGAAGCGATTGCTGATACAATAGCTGTTTCGCCAGTTGGGACCGATGCTGCAGGCCCGGTTGAAATAATACCTGGAACAGATTCGGACGAACCCAGTGATCTTCTGGCATCAGACGAGCTTGAGCGTTCAACTGATATGCAAAGTGTTGAACAGGACCTGACTGAACATATGCCTGAGCTTGCGGTTGCGGAGCGATATTATGTAGAGACCGGTCGCGTGGATCCGTTTCAACCATTTTTGCGACGTCCTGAACCCGAATCCGCCGCCAGAGAAGAAGCCATTGTTCAGAGAGTTCCGCGAACCCCCCTGGAAAGAATCGGGCTAGGACAATTGAAGCTGACAGCCATAATCATCGGAAACCCTCAAGTGAACAATGATCTTGCTATGGTTGAAGATTCCAGGGGTAAAGGATATGTGGTAAGAACGGGAACGTATGTGGGGCAAAATGGCGGACGCATATCGAGAATACTGCCGAATAAAGTTATAGTGGAAAAGCCTCACCGGGACGTTTTCGGCAAAACGTCCGTGCGAGAAACGGAATTACAAATTCAGCAACCAGCGGGAGAATAAAGACCATGCATGATCTTCAAGTGAAGACAGCCAAACGTTTCGGGCGACAGGTATTTCTCTTTTGCCTTCTTATAGTTTTCGCCGGCTGCGCATCGCTTTCAACGACACCTTCGGACACAAATACCCGGGAAAGAACCATTACCGGCATTGAAATGGACAAGGGGGCCGATACGGCGCAGATAGTCATTCATGCCACCCGGGAATTGGAATATTCTTCCGTGAAGCAAAGAAATCCCATGGGTGTCACATTTTATTTTCCCGAAACCCGGCTTGGGGAAATCGAAGATACGTTG
>SLIE01000237.1 GCA_007135795.1 Desulfobacterales bacterium | reverse complement strand
CGTGGCGATTGTTATACCACGCGCTTTTTCTTCCGGCGCCTTGTCAATCTTGTCAAAGGGAATGAATTCAGCCCAACCCTTCAATCCGCAATTCTTCGTGATCGCAGCCGTCAATGTGGTTTTGCCATGGTCAATATGACCAATCGTTCCAACGTTTGCATGTGGCTTTGTCCGCTCAAACTTCTGTTTTGCCATCTCGGATCCTCTCCATCAAAAAGGAGGTTGTTTTTGACTGTTTGCGCTCTGCCAGATAATCGACTCAATACATATTGCCCATCCGAGAACAACCAGATGGGCAATATAAAGCGGGCTGCAGTAGAGCAAAATAGTATCTGTTTACCACCGGTAATGAGCAAAAGCCTTGTTGGCTTCTGCCATGCGGTGTGTATCTTCACGTTTCTTAACCGAAGATCCCCGCTGCTGGGCAGCATCGGAAAATTCTCCGGCCAGTTTGCTTGCCATTCCTTTTTCAGGTCGCTTCTCCGCATTACCGATAAGCCAGCGGATTGCCAATGCCAACTGTCGCTTCGGGCGAACTTCTGTAGGGACCTGGTAGGTTGACCCGCCAACACGTCGGGATTTAACCTCTACGTTTGGCTTTACATTTTGGATGGCCTGCTCGAAAATTTTCAAAGCCGATTCACCGGTTCTACGCTCCACGATATCAAAAGCCTCGTACAGCAAACCCTCAGCGGTCGACTTTTTCCCATCCCGCATAACCGAATTGACAAACCGTGACACCAGTTGGCTACGGTATTTATAATCCGGTATTACCTTTCTTTCTGGAACTTCTCTTCTTCTCGGCATTTCCAACACCTACCACTATGATTTATTTTCAGTATTATTTCGGACGTTTGGTTCCATATTTGGAACGAGCCTGCTTCCTGTTGGAAACCCCAAGCGTATCAAGTGTTCCACGAACAATGTGATACCTGACACCGGGAAGATCCTTGACCCTTCCGCCACGTACCAGTACCACGGAGTGCTCCTGCAGATTATGTCCTATACCCGGAATGTATGCAGAAACTTCCACCCCTGTTGTCAAACGCACCCTGGCAACCTTCCGCAAGGCGGAGTTCGGCTTTTTGGGCGTTGCGGTATACACTCGCACACAGACCCCACGCTTTTGAGGAGAACCCTTTAAAGCGGGAGCGCCCTTTTTCTTCGTGATTTTTTGCCGTCCATGGCGTACCAGTTGGTTAATAGTCGGCATTCGGCTACCCCTAAATTATTGTTTCAGTACATGAATACTCGAGCGCTAAGCTAAAAATAAGGAATAATACTCGCAGAGGTGCATCGTGTCAAGTAATTTATCGCACATCCCAAAGAATTTTTCCAGGGTCCTGCATTAACGCGCATATTAAATAATTCTAAATAATTATTTATACTCGGCCGCAATATCCGGTTTGGCATATTCCAGCTTGCCGGTACCTGCCGGAATCAAACGGCCCATAATGACATTTTCCTTCAAACCTCTTAATCCATCGTATGCCCCGGCAATACTTGCATCTGTCAATACTTTGGTCGTCTCCTGGAAAGATGCGGCAGATATAAAGCTTTCCGTCGACAGTGATGCTTTGGTGATTCCCAGAATCAACGGTTCACCGGTAGCCGGCGTTCCACCTTTTTCGACCACTTCCCGGTTGGCACGCTCAAACTCCAGCTTATCGACATTTTCTTCCGGAATAAAAGTCGTATCACCAACGGAACCGATCTTGATACGACGCATCATTTGCCTGATAATCACTTCTATGTGTTTATCATTGATACGGACGCCTTGAAGCCGATAGACTTCCTGAACACCATTCAGCAGGTATTTGGCAAGCTCAACCTCGCCTTTTATGCGAAGGATGTCCTGCGGATTCGGACTGCCTGCCGTCAATGTTTCTCCAGCCTTGACATAATCACCGTCATACACGCTGATATGACGACCCCGGGGAATGAGATACTCTTTCTTCTCACCGGCATCAACGGGATTGACCAGAACTTTCTGTTTACCCTTTTTCGTGGACTTGGAAATACTGACAAAGCCGTTGATCTCAGACAATACCGCGACTTCCTTTGGTTTTCGAACTTCAAACAGTTCTGCCACCCGCGGAAGACCACCGGTAATATCCTTGGTCTTGGTTGTCTCCCTTGGGATCTTGCCGATAATATCACCGGCATAGATGTAATCATTTTCCTCAACCATCAGAATCGTATTCACGGGCAGCGCATACCTGGCAACGCCGGCACCTGGAATGGTGACAGTTTTACCCTCTTTATCCTTAATGGAGATTCTGGGCCGCACATCCATCCCCTTGTACTCGACAACCGTGAGACTAGATTTACCGGTTACCGGGTCAACCCGCTCCTGGAGTGTCTTCCCGATCATGAGATCCCCGAACTTGACCTTTCCTTCCACAGCCGTAATAATCGGCGTGGTAAAAGGATCCCATGAGGCAAGCAGGTCTCCGGCTGTCACTTTCTGGTTATTTTCAACCATTACTTCAGCACCGTATATGACCGGAAACCGTGACAACTCCCTGCCAGTATCCGACACTACCGTGAACTCGCCACCCCGGCGATTCATAACAATCTTGCGATTCTCGGCATTAACCGAAACCTTCAGTTCATTGTACTTTACCGTACCGCTTAGTCGCGCCCGGATTTCAGCTTCTTCCACGCGCCTGCTTGCGGTGCCGCCGATATGGAATGTTCTCATGGTTAGCTGTGTACCAGGCTCACCAATCGATTGTGCCGCCATAATACCGACGGTCTGACCGATTTCAACAAACCCGCCATGGGAAAGATCCCGGCCATAGCACATGGCGCACACGCCATGACCTGAAACACAAGTCAACACGGAACGAATCTTAACGGTCGTGACACCCGCTTCCGTCATCCGTATAATTGCAGACTCATCAATTTCTTCATTCGCATGAACCAGCACCTCATCCGTAAAAGGATCAAGGACATCCTCCAGTACAATTCTTCCCAACACTCTTTCTTCAAGCGGCTGAATAACTTCACCGCCTTCAAGAAGGGCTTCGACCTCGATTCCCATGACCGTGTTGCAATCATGATCCATGACCGTACAATCCTGGGCGACATCGGCCAGGCGCCGGGTCAGATACCCTGAGTTAGCAGTTTTCAGCGCCGTATCAGCAAGTCCTTTTCTGGCGCCATGGGTGGAGATAAAGTATTGCAATACCGACAATCCCTCACGGAAATTCGCCGTGATCGGCGTTTCAATGATTTCACCCGAAGGCTTTGCCATAAGACCACGCATACCCGCAAGCTGACGCATCTGGTCCTTGGATCCGCGCGCACCGGAATCCGCCATCATAAAAATCGGATTGATCGATTCACCTCCGGTATTCGTACTCATTTTGTCGATTCGTTTGTCCTCGATCACTTGTGCATCTTTAT
>SLIE01000116.1 GCA_007135795.1 Desulfobacterales bacterium | reverse complement strand
TATGCGGCAGGTCGAGGGGGTATCTAAGAAAATTCGGTTTGTGCCGGATTTGTTTCCGTAATATGGCATCTGAAGGGTTGCTTCCAGGCGTAACAAAATCAAGCTGGTAGAATCTTATCTTTGGGAGTTTAAGGAGCGTCACTATAACGGATTGAATAGCCAAATAGCTAATCAATTATGTTTGAACCAAAAACGCAAAGCCATTCAATGTGTATGGATATAACGGAGCTAGATCATGACCATAACTGATCCATTGGCAGATATGTTGACCCGCATCCGGAACGCCGGGAAAGCTAAACATAAAAGCGTGGACATCCCCGGGTCCAAGCTTAAGGTTTCTTTGGCGACCGTAATGAAAAATGAAGGTTACATAAAGAACTACAAATATATTAAGGATAATAAGCAAGGTATCTTGCGAATTTACTTAAAATACGATAAATACGAAAAACACGTCATTTACGGAATCCAACGGGCGAGTAGTCCGGGATGTCGCGTTTATGTCAACAGCAAGGAAATCAAACCTGTACTCAACGGGCTTGGCATTTCCGTTCTATCCACATCAAAGGGATTAATGACCGACAAGCAGTCAAGAAAAGCAAATATTGGCGGCGAAATCCTTTGCAATATCTGGTAGCAAGCAAGGAGTTGATAACATGTCTCGCGTGGGAAAAAAACCGATTCCGGTTCCGGAAAAAACCAAAGTTACTATGACCGGCAGGGTAGTTACCGCAGAAGGTGCCTTGGGTAAATTGAGCCGGAGTATTCATCCGGATGTCGACCTTAATATAGAAGACAATCAGGTACTGTTGACCGTCAGGCGTAATGATAAGAAGACCAAGGCCCAATGGGGAACTGCCCGTGCAGTGGTCGCAAATATGATAACGGGCGTAAGCGTTGGTTTCCAAAGAGTTCTGGAAATCAATGGTATTGGATATCGGGCGGAAGTAAAAGGAAACAGTATCGATTTGCACCTTGGATTTTCCCACCCTGTCCTTTTTGAATTACCCGAAGGAATATCCGCTCAGGTTGAAAAAAACACCATTCGTCTGTCCGGTATTGACAAAGAAAAACTTGGTTTTGCCGCATCTTCCATCCGTAAGTTCCGACCACCGGAACCTTATAAAGGCAAAGGCGTTAAGTATGCTGAAGAGCATATTATCCGCAAAGCCGGCAAAACTGGGAAGTAGGACTCAAATTTTTTTTTTATTAATTTATCAGAGGTCTTGAATCATGGCAGACATGGATACGAGAAGAGCCATGCGGCTTAAAAGAAAAAAGCGGATACGGAAACATCTGTCCGGAACCACGGAGCGTCCCCGCCTGAGTGTCTTTAGAAGTTCAAAGCATATATATGCACAGGTAATAGATGATACAAAGGGGCAAACCATTATTTCAGCCTCTACCGTGGAAAAGCAGGTCAGGCAAGGTGAGAATCCTGAAAACAAGATTGCCGCCGCCGCAGAAATCGGCAAGCAGGTGGCCAAAAGAGCAATGGATAAAGGAATCGTCTCGGTTGTCTTTGATCGTAACGGTTATAAATATCACGGTCGGGTAAAAGCCCTTTCCGATAGCGCCCGTGAAACCGGGTTGGATTTCTAAATAACAAGGAGGCGATCTTTTGTACAAGAAGGAAACAGACGAAAACTTGTTTATTGACAAGGTCGTTCATATTAGCAGGGTCGCAAAGGTCGTTAAGGGGGGGCGGAGGTTTTCCTTTAGCGCCGTTGTTGTTGTTGGCGACGGTGAAGGCCGCGTAGGTTATGGTCTTGGTAAAGCGCATGAAGTTCCGGAGGCGATCCGCAAAGGCGTTGAAAAAGCCAAAAAAGCCATGATCAACGTTCCGCTTGTAGATGGCACCATTCCATATGAGATTATTGGTAAATTCGGTGCTGGATCCGTTTTTCTAAAGCCTGCGGGTAAGGGAACCGGCGTTATTGCGGGCGGTGCCGTTCGTGCGGTCCTGGAAGCTGTCGGTGTTCGCAACATCCTTACGAAGTGTCTTGGTTCGAACAATCCGCATAATGTTGTCAAGGCGACCTTGAGAGGCCTGGAACAGTTGCAGAGCAAGAGCCAGGTAGCTGCAAAAAGGGGTATCGCGGTAGAGGATTTATAAGAATTTAATTGAAGGAACAGGTATAATGGCTTCCCGATTGAAAATCACACTTATAAGGAGCATGGTCGGCCGACCGGAAAAACAACGGAAGGTATTAATGGGCATGGGTCTTACAAGGATTAATAAGACAGTTGAATTGGAAGATACACCATCCATTCGCGGAATGGCAAATAAAGTATCCCATCTTGTTCGAGTGGAGGAAACAAATGAGATTGCATGATCTTGCGCCTGAAAAAGGCTCCAGGACGTCTCGGAAACGTGTCGGGCGAGGGGTGGGCTCTGGTCTTGGAAAGACATCCGGCCGAGGGTCAAAAGGATTGAAGAGTCGTTCCGGTGGAAGCGTCCCCCCGGGTTTTGAGGGCGGACAGATGCCGTTGCAAAGAAGACTGCCGAAAAGAGGGTTTACCAATATCTTCAAAAAGCAATACCATATCATTAATCTCAGGGATCTCAATCGCTTCGAAAGTGGGACCACCGTGGATGTGGATGCGCTGGTTTCTGCAGGCGTTGTAAAAAATTCCCGCAAACCCATCAAGCTTTTGGGCCAGGGTGAAATCAATGCTGCTTTGCAGGTCAAGTTAAACGCTGTCAGCGAATCGGCCAAAACTAAAATTGAAGGCGCCGGTGGCAAAGTAGAGGTCGCATAATATGGCAGTTTCAGGTGCCGGTGTCCAAAATATCTTAAAAATACCAGAGCTCAAGCGGCGGATACTATTTACTCTCGCGTTGCTTGCCGTATACCGGGTAGGTGTTCACATACCCACGCCTGGTATTGACGGGGACTCACTTGCCGCTTTCTTTGCGATGCATCAGGATACGATCTTCGGGATCTTTGACATGTTCTCTGGTGGAGCCCTTGAACGGCTTTCTGTTTTCGCCCTGGGAATCATGCCATATATCAGTGCGTCGATTATTCTGCAGCTATTGAAGGTGGTTATTCCTCACCTTGAGCGGCTTTCGAAGGAAGGTGAAGAAGGTAGAAAGAAAATTACCCAGTACACCCGTTACGGAACAATCGTGCTCAGTTTGATACAGGGTTTCGGTATTTCAGTCGGGCTCGAAAACATGACCGGTCCTGACGGCTCGGCTATTGTCGCCGATCCGGGTTGGGCTTTCAGGATGATGACCATGATCACACTAACGGCTGGTACTGCCTTTATAATGTGGCTGGGTGAACAGATTACAGAATACGGTATCGGTAATGGCATCTCACTTATAATTTTTGCCGGTATAGTCGCTCGCCTGCCAGTATCCATCGGTAACACGATTCAAATGATCGGTGCCGGGGAGATGGCGATATTC
>SLIE01000180.1 GCA_007135795.1 Desulfobacterales bacterium | reverse complement strand
GCGCTTGTAAACACGGTGACCCGAAGGCTTCAGGGCATGATGAGCAACCGGGTGACCGACAGCGGTACGTATGATGCGCTGTCACAGCTGGGGCTTGCCACGCGCCGGGACGGCACTATTTCTTTTGACAAGACCGTGATGGAGACTGCGTTGAAAGAGGATTTCGGCCAGGTAGTCGAGCTCATGGCCGGGGACAAGGGCATTTTCAAGGACTACCGGAGCTACCTGAACAACATGACCAGTACCCGCGACGGTGTTTTTGCCACCCGGGAGACCAGCACAAAATCGATGATGAAGCGGATCGACCGGGATATCGAGCGGATGGAGACCCGGCTGGACCGGCGGGAGGAGTTTCTCATGAAGCGCTTTACCGCCATGGAGCAGATGGTCAACATGTTTAATTCCCAGAGCGAATTTTTGACGAACCAGATGGATAGAATGCCGTCTATCGGAGGTAAAAAATAATGAACACATACCAGAATAATACTTACATGCAGAACAAGGTCCTGAACGCATCACCGGAACAGATTCTGCTCATGCTCTATGACGGGGCAATCCTTTTTCTTCGCCAGGCAAAGCTTGCTTTGGAGGAAGACAAAAAATTCGTGAAGATCGAAAAGATCGGCAGGGCCATTGCGATTTTAACGGAACTTTCGAACACCCTGGACTTTGAAAACGGCGGCGAATTTGCAGAGAACATGGACAGCCTCTACTGGTACATGATCCGCGAGCTGACCCGCGCCAATTTAAATGATGATCTCGCGCGTATCGTCGCAGTGGAAACGATGCTGGTCGATCTTCGCGAAAGCTGGGCTACGGCCATTGCCAGTAACCGCCCCGCAGCGGAAAATACCACCAATGCATACGGTGGTGAGGGTGATGCGCCTGATGAAGTCGTTAAAATTTACGCCGCGGTGTAGTCGGGTTGGGAATTATGCCTTTGGGTCCGCCGCACCGAGGTGCGGCGAACCGGGTATGAAAAAGTGCACGACCGGGTAAACAGGAGGTCAAAATGGGGAAGGTCGAACAATTGCTGGAAACGGCTGTACACGCATATCAAACTCTTCTTGCCGCTTATGGTGATGTTGAAAAATCCGTATCCGCGGGCAGGGGGGCGGACGATCTTCTGGCCATCATGGAGCGCATGATGGATGCGGCGGCTGCGGCCAAAACCGCCGATGCCCGGTTTCAGGAAATTACCACCGACATTTCTGCCGATGCCGGCGCGCGGCTCCTTGAGATGGCACTCTTTGAAAAGTGGCTCTCCCTTGTCTCCCGGGTCATAGACGAAAACCGGCGTATAAAAAAATATGTCGCCGCCGCCATGGCCATGACCAAAGACGATCTCACCCGCATGAAAAAAAGCAAAACCGCCGTCTCCGGCTACCACAGCGGCCACGGCCGCATCATCACCACCACCGGCAAACGGATCAACTGCGGCGTTTGAAAAACTCTCTCCCAAGCCAAAGCCCCATCAATTCTATCCCCTGTATTTGGGGCCGATGGGGGCGCCGCACCCCAGTGCGGCTCTTTAATCGAATGCAGTGCGTTGCTCTGGGACAAGGGCCCTAAACAGCTTCGCTGTATTTAATGCCAGGCAAGAGCCTGGCGGTCCCAGGGAAACGGCGGTCTTGGGAGGTAAGTGGTGGGCTGGTGGGTTGGTGTTGTTGGAAAAAGTTTTGATCGCCGGCGTAAAGGTGTTAAATCAAATGCGGGGCTTGATGCCTGTCTGGACAGATGACAGATGCGGCAGAAAGTCGGCCATTATATATTACCAGTTTCCAGTAAGCGGTATGAGATCGTCTGGGGGCGCAGGAAAATATAAGCTTAGATGAGAAAAATTCTTTACCGCATATTCCCGGTGATTCTTGTAATCGGTTCTTGTTGTATTGCCGTTTCATCGGCAGCCGCTGCTGATCGAAATATTCCGTTATTTGTCGGGCTTCATTCCGAAATATTCGTGGATACCGCCAACACCTTTACCCTCGATGATATCCGCTCCGCGTCGTTTGACCACCATTTCATCGCCAATCGCAAGGTTCATTTCAATTTCGGCATGTCGACCAATACCAACTGGCTCCGGTTTCGCATGGCAGATGTGGCGGGTAACAATTTTCAGTATCTGCAAAACCCGCAGCTTTATTTTAACTGGGCGGCATTTTACGACCTGACGATATATCTGCCAACCCCCGGCAAAGGGGAAGGGGCGTACACTGTTTTAAAAAGCGGTATGCGGCATGGAGGGGAAAGAAACGATCGTGGGTTTGTTTTCCCCGTCTTCGATCTTCCTAAAGAGATGGAAACCGAAGCCTATACTTACGTTCGCATCCAGGGGCCTTTTACCAGCAACTTCCAGCTTGTGCTCACCGAAGCAGAACAGATGGGCGTTACAAAGTTTCACATCATATCATTTCTTTCCTTTGTATTTGGCATCATGGTTGCCATGCTCCTCTACAACCTGCTGCTCTACCTTTTGCTCCGGGACAGAAATTATCTGTGGTATGCGCAGTTTCTTTTTTTCGTGATCATTTACCAGGCCCCCATCAGTGGGATCACCCGAATATTCAGCACCCCGGTCAGCGATTTCTTGATGATGTATGCTGCGATGTTAGGTCTTTTGGCCATTGCCGCACATCTTGCGTTTACGTGGTGCTTTTTGGATGTTCCCCGGACAGCGTCCGCTTTAAAAAACTTTTACCGCTTCTTCTGGGTGCTTTGTGCCATCGGGGTTGGCTTCGGCATGCTGGGGCAGGTCTATCAAGCCAATATCGTGGCCTACTTTGTAGCGGGGACCGGGCCGTTTCTGGTGATGCTGACAGCTGTCATCAGCTACCGCAACGGGCACTGGATTTCAAAATACTATTTGCTTGCCGTTGGAATGCTGATGATCAGCGTGGTCACATTCGCACTTCGCGGCCTTGGCGTCGTTGAGCACAGCCTGTACACCTCCTATAGCATCTTATCATCGAGCGCCATCGAATCGCTCCTTTTCTCCTTTGCCCTGGCGGATCGTTTTAGAAGGCTTCAGAAAAAGCACACCCGTCTGCAGAAAGTGGAAAAGGAACTTTCAAAGATCAGCATTACCGATGATCTCACGGGGCTTTACAATCGCCGCCATTTTGATGCCATGCTTGGTCATGCCATTGACGTGTCGCAAAAAAACCGGCATGACTTGTCGCTTATTTTTCTCGACATCGATAATTTCAAAAATACCAACGACATTCACGGGCACCTCAAAGGGGATGAGGTCCTCAGGGACATTGCCGGGGTGATACAACGGTTTGTAAGAACTGCTGATTACCCGTGCCGGATCGGTGGTGACGAGTTTGCGGTAATCATGCCCCATACGGATCTTGAAGGAGCGGAAAGGGTTGCCGAAAGGATACGAAGAAGATTGGGTGAAATCCCTTTTGACGCCGG
>SLIE01000135.1 GCA_007135795.1 Desulfobacterales bacterium | reverse complement strand
TGCCAGGGTGGCGGGTTTTTCCTTTAACATATTTGCAACCGCTGTTTCAATAGTTTCACCCGAGCCTGAAAAAATCCATTGGCCAAGGGTGGCTTCCACTAACCGGGCGGCTTGTTCGATCTGCCTGTCGATTTTCTCCACGTCATCGCCAAATGCAAATAATTTGACAATAATGACGGGAAATCTGGCAAGCATGCCCAGTTTGACAATTCCGAATTTTTCAGACGGTTCTGCAAGACGCTGATCTACCTCCGCCTCGGGCAAACCAAAGATTGACAACTGTCTTTCCCGGTAGTATTGCCGCTGTCGAAGTGGAATGTAATCCTTCACGATTGCGGGGATCACCATTTCCACCATCATTGTTTTCATTTCACGGGGTACGCCTGGCAAAAAGAAAACCGTACATTTTCCAATCACCATTTTAAACCCCGGGGCCGTGCCCGAACGGTTAAGAATCGGCTCCGCGTTTTCAGGAAGAAATGCCTGTTTGCCGTCGGATATGCTCATTTCTTTGGCAAACCCTTTGAAATAGGCCTGTATTGCGGCAAGGGCGTCTTTGTTCTCCACTTGCTTCACACCGGCCGCCTCGGCTGCAGCCCGGGTGGTGATGTCGTCCACGGTAGGGCCCAAACCGCCCGTCACAACAGCGATATCGGCCACCTCGCCAATCTCCCGGAGCAAATGCCGAAGACGCGGGGCATCATCCCCCACGGTTGTATGGCGGACGACCTGGAGACCCGTTTCAAGAAGTTTCGATGCAATAAAGGCGGAATTGGAATCCACGACCGCACCGGTCAATACTTCGTCCCCGGTTGAAATCACCTGCGCAAGCAGGGGACGTTCATCCTGATCTTGATTTTTATCCATTACTGTTTTATCCGGTTAGTGTGAATGGGGATCTGATCGTCCTGGAAATGATAGTGTACTGCGATGATTTACATCCACCGGAAAAATAATTTAATACCACCACAAGTGAAAAGGTTTATTTCTCCGCCATCAAAAAAGCACTTGACAAAACCAAAGCAAAGCGTTTATTTCGTAGAAGAAACATAAACGTTTTCGAATAAGGCATCAAGTAATAATATGAATCAGTCATACGCGTATCCAAAAAACATGTATCAACCAAACTGGTGGTGGCAGACTTTTACACGGGTCTGCCGGCAAACAGCGTAAGGCTGAAATCACCGTGGCAGAGCCCGTAGGGCCCCCACGGTTTTTTTTATCGTTTTAAACCAATAATAGCAAAAAGGCCGTGGGGATAACCCTCGGCCTTTTTTTATTGAAAAACAGCTATTTTTGCCCAAAAGGAGCTTTCATGCGGTTGCGAGATTTTCCAGACAGAAACGCGTTTTCCAGGCTCTACGACAAACACGATGTGGTGCCGGTATGCAAAGAAATTTTGGCGGACATGGAAACACCAGTATCTGTTTTGCAAAAAACCTTCGGAACGACCACCGGACCGGTCTTTCTGCTGGAAAGCGTGGAGGGGGGAGAACGATGGGGGACCTACAGTTTTTTAAGCACCTCGGCAAGGGCGCATGTGCGGGTCTTTAGAAATGACATTGAAATCCGCCAAATGAATGGGGAAAATAACCGGATCGAACGCGTTCCTCATAAAGGCGACCCCTTTGGCGCACTTCGAACGATGATGCAGCAGTATAACCCCGCTGTAATACCCGAATTGCCAAGATTCTGGGGGGGATTGGTCGGGTATCTCACGTATGAAACGGTCAGTTTTTTCGAGGCGATAGAAAACAGGCTTCCTGAAGACAAACCTGTTGCGAGTTTCATGATCCCCGACGAAATGATGATCTTCGACAATATCCGCAACACGCTGATGCTGGTGGCCCTGATGTATAAAACCGACGGTGCCGGTGCTGAACAGGCGTATGATGAAGGATGGATGCGGTTATCCCGGATGGAAGGGAAGCTGAAAATGAATCAACCGACCGATACGCCTGTATCGGAGGAAACGGCGTCCGCCGCCGCAAGCGAGACCACAGATGCGGTTCTTTCCCCTGTCATAGCGCCTTCCGAATTTTATCAAAACGTGAATGTCATCAAATCGCATATCATGGCAGGTGATGTGATCCAGACGGTAATTTCCCAGCCATTTACGGCAAAAGCCCCGGCAGACCCGCTCATCCTGTACCGGGCACAGCGGTATGTCAACCCTTCTCCGTACATGTTCTTCATGCGCATGGACAATACGGTCCTGGTCGGATCTTCTCCTGAAACCATGGTGCGTCTCGAAAACAGGGTGGCAACCCTTCGCCCCATTGCCGGAACCCGTCCCCGGGGAAAAACCGAACAGGAAGACCGGAAACTGGCCGATGATCTGCTCGCCGATGAAAAGGAACGTGCCGAGCATTTGATGCTGGTCGATTTAGGACGAAATGATCTGGGACGCGTGGCTGAAACCGGTACGGTACAGGTAACCGACCTGATGGTGGTGGAGCGATATTCGCATGTAATGCATCTGGTATCGAATATCACTTGCGACCTTATGGAAAGCATGGATGCATTTGATCTGCTTTCGGCATCTTTCCCTGCCGGAACCCTTACGGGTGCGCCCAAAGTTCGGGCCATGGAGATCATCCAGGAGTTGGAAAAAGAATCACGGGGGCCGTACGGTGGCGCTGTGGGGTACATCTCCTTTCACGGCAATATGGATCTGGCCATTACCATTCGAACCGCTTGTTTGGAAAACGGGCAAATTATTGTTCGGGCCGGTGCCGGGATCGTGGCTGATTCTGAGCCGGAAAAAGAATATGCGGAAACCGTCAACAAAGCCATGGCGATCGGCCGGGCACTTGAACTGGTCAATCAGGCCTCATAACCAGACGTCAAACGCCACCGGAATCAAATCTAACCGGATTCGAATTCAGCGGGTTCGAATTCTCCTGTGGAATAAAGGAGCTTTACATGATTTTCATGGTCGACAACTACGACTCATTTACCTACAATCTTGTGCAATACCTGCGTCAACTGGGTGCCAACGTGACGGTTTCCCGAAATGACGTTTTTGACGTCAAATCCCTGGACCAGGAGGAAATCGAAGGGATCGTCATATCCCCCGGGCCGGGTTCCCCTGAAAAAGCCGGGCGGTCCATTGACGTGATCAAACAATATTCAGGAAAAAAGCCGATATTAGGCGTTTGCCTGGGCCATCAGGCCATTGCGGCGGCCTTTGGCGGAAAGATCATTTCCGCAGGAAAAATCATGCATGGCAAGACATCCACGATCACTGCGGACGCCAAAACCATTTTTAGCCGGATCAACAAACCCTTTGACGCAATGCGCTACCACAGCCTTGCTGTGTCGAAGCGCGAACTACCATATTGCCTGGAAATATCCGCACAGACCGAGGATGGCGAAATCATGGGGTTGCGGCACAGGCAACACCCGACGGAAGGAATCC
>SLIE01000481.1 GCA_007135795.1 Desulfobacterales bacterium | reverse complement strand
TTGCAGCTTCCTGCATATCAGAAATACCATAGTCATGGTTATTGGCCCGAAGGTGTATCCATCCACGGCCATAATGGTAGTGAGGTACACTCGAATTCAGTTGAATAGCCCGGTTAACGGCTGCAATAGCGTTTTCATAATCACCGTTTTCAGCATAAGCGACACCCAGATTAAAGTGGGCTTCACTATTTTCTGATTCAAACGCGATAGCCTTGCTTAATGCTTGAACAGCTGCCTTTTGATTTCCATAAACGGAAAGGAGTGAGCCTTTTTCAAACCAGTATTGAAAATTTTTCGTATCATTCGTGGTTTGGGCAGAAAGCACAGCGGGCAATGTAAAAAAAAACGCAATTACCAGAAACAACGCCGTTAGACGGGAAAAAGGCAAAGACATGTTCATTTTCTTCTCCTGTACGGGATTAAGACAATGTTTATAACATTCACATGAATGAATTATTTTCGTTTTACTATAACTCAAGATACAATACTATGTCAATAGTAGGAAAATTACCTTTGCACGGATACCGGGCGCAAGTTGCAATGACGGGTAGCACTTCGATCCAAAATTGCAGACACCCCCCCATGTTCAGACGGGGTATACCCTAAAACACTGGACCATACCTCGTCGTCTTCCATGCAGAAATACAGTATGACATCCGGTGCCATCTCTTTGATCTTGGTGACTATCGATTGATATAGTCGGATTCTCAGTGGTTTGAAGTAACGCATTTTACTATCAAGACCTCTTATGAACTCACCATAAATAATATTGGACCCGGGAAATCGCCTTTCAATGATCTCTGAGAGTTGCGGCATGTAGCGAAAAGAGCCTAAGCTGATCCACGCAATACCAGCGGGATCGATACGACTAAAGAGCTTTTCTATAACCTGATTATATTCTGCTTCACATCCCTCATACCAGAACAGCGGATCAAAATGAAACGCAAGCGGATAGCCGACTGACTGACAGGCGGCAGCGGCGCTTATGCGGTCATTCAGGAAGGCGGTCCGACGTTCTTGCTCCCGGATTACCCGCGGTGTATTCAATGACCAGCTCATGATGGTATTGCCCTGATGCTTCAACCCCAACAGGCTGGTGATCTCCGAGGTTTTGGTTTTTAATTCAAGCACGGCATTTCTTCGGCCGGCAAACATGCGAACGAGCTTTGATGCAATCGGGTACACGTTTTCCCAGATCATGCTGTCAGTAAATTCACCTGTCCCCATCCGACAGATTTCGCCTGTGGAAAAAACACCTTCCAGAGATTTTTTCATCTCCTCATGGTTGACGAAAAAGGTAAGCAACGGTGGGTGAAAGTATGCCTGTAAAATACAGTATGAGCAATCCATGCTGCAGTAGGAACCAATATGCAGGATGTGATAATTACAAC
Organism: Desulfobacterales bacterium; assembly: GCA_007135795.1. GTDB lineage: Bacteria > Desulfobacterota > Desulfobacteria > Desulfobacterales > Desulfosalsimonadaceae > B1SED10-16. Next base: position 2,030 of record SLIE01000481.1, on the reverse strand, counting down.
AAGTGTAATGGGTTGTGCCGGGACATTTTCTGACAAAATGCCCTTTGTTAAGCGTCAGCAGCAAGGAACGCTTGCCTGCTGATTCCGGATCCTTAAATGCGTTGATAAGGCGAAAAACGCTTTCAGTATCTGCGACATATTCAAAGTGCTTATGTTTCATCCGGCGGATGATTTCAATGGTTACAGGATAATCCGCAACCGCCTGGTCAATATAAATTTTATTAATTTTCAATTTTTCGGTTCAATATGGCCATAAGTTCATTGCTTTTTGAAAGCTGCACTAAGCAGTCTGCTTTGTGTTTCAGTTCGTCAGTATCAACGAAATCGACAGAAAAAGTATAAACCGGACTTTCAAAATCCCTGGGAGGAACGAGTGTCATCCCATTTGGCAGGTTTAATTGCTGCAGGTTTGTATAATAACGAGATTCAAACGATGTGATATATGGGTAGCGTAGTTTCTTAACCTGGTATCGCAATAGTTGGATTTTTTGTTTCCGATCCAGGGTATTCATTTCAAGAACATCCTGTATGGGTGAAGATGCCAACAGCTTTGAAACAGAAGTATTTTGAATAGCGGATATTGCTTTTAAATTAGCTATCAACTCTCTTTGCTGGCCGGAAGTCGGCCGTGTGGAATCAAATAAATCAGCTATTGCATATGCTGATTCCGAATCCAGTTTATCCAGTTCAATTGCGATTTTCAGAGAGAATATATCATTTCCCACAAATTGCTGTATACGATCCGGAAGCATGCACAATCGTCTGTATTTTTCAACAAGGTCCCTGTTTACTTGAATCCCCAGTGCGTTTGCGATCCTGGGCAGTTCGTCTTTGTCATCACACAACTCCGATAATTTTACTATGGCACGGGCTTCTTCAAGGAGATTTAACCTGACGGTAGTCGTGTTGTCAGCAATTGCAATTTTCAAACAATCAATTCGAGTGGATGAGGATGAATGATCCACTATCTTGCATGGAATTTCCAGAACATCCAGGATTCCGCATGCCTGGATTCTTTTGAAACCACAGACAATGCGGAATCCTCCCGATGTTTTTTCCACCATTGGAAGATTTATTATTCCAATATCCTTGATTGACTCAGCAAGTGCATCAATATTGGACATTCTCGTAATGCGATAGGTGTCGTCATTGATATCAATATCACTTAAACTTACTGATTTAATGTGTGTTTTTATCATCAATCAAGCAACCAGTATATCCATGGCTTCCTTGTATTTCAAGCGGGTATTTTCAATAACCTCATCGGGGAGTTCGGGAGGCGGCGGTTCCTTGTCCCAATCAATAGAACTGAGGTAATCCCTGAGATATTGCTTGTCAAAGCTTGGTTGGGGGCCTCCGGGAACATATGACGCCTTGGGCCAGAACCGTGATGAATCGGGTGTCAGTATTTCATCGATGAGGATGAGTTTGTCTCCATCAAGACCAAATTCAAATTTTGTATCAGCGATGATAATTCCTTTTGATTCAGCAACTTCAACACCCTTTTGATAAATTTCAAGACTGATCTTTCTGACCTGCTCAGCTCTTTCTTTCCCAATCAGGTTACAGACTTCCTCAAAAGAAATATTAACGTCGTGCTCGTCAACCTCGCCCTTGGTAGAAGGTGTAAAAAGAGGTTCCGGCAAACGATCCGATTCCCGGAGTCCGTCAGGAAGTTTAATTCCGCAGACGGTACCGTCTTGCTGATAACTTTTCCATCCGGAACCCGAAATATACCCCCGTACAATACATTCTACAGGAAGCGGCTGAACCTTTTTAACCAGCAGACTTCTCCCTTCCAATAGTTCGGAATATTTCGCACAGACTTCCGGAAATCTGGAAAGGTCGCTTTCCACCACATGATGCGGTATTATTGATTTCATTAGATCGAACCAGAACAGCGAAATCCGGGTCAGCATTTTCCCCTTTTCAGGAACCGACTGGCCCATAATGACATCGTAAGCGGATATCCTGTCTGTTGCCACAAGAAGCAAATTATCACCGAGATCATAGATATCTCTCACCTTGCC
>SLIE01000289.1 GCA_007135795.1 Desulfobacterales bacterium | reverse complement strand
TCCGGATGATTCATAATTTCTCCGTACAACGGCAGTTTCCAGTGAGAATTTCCCGTCAAAATACACGGTATCCTTCCTTGTGCCCAAATATTACTCCCGCGGCCTACCCCTCCGGGGAGCCGTCATTTTCCGTGGATCCAATATGTCTTCCAGTTCCTCTTCGCTGAGCAGTCCTTCTTCCACGACCAGCTCGTAGAGGCTCCTTTTTTCCGCCAGCGAGCGGGCGGCAAGCTCCGCGGCATGCTCATAACCTAAGTACGGCACCAGGGCGGTCACAAGCCCCGGCGATTCCCGGACCATCTGCGCACAGTGCTCCGCGTTGACCGTTATGCCCCGAAGGCATTTCTGGTTGAATATATAACACCCGTTTAACAATATCTCCATGGACTGAAACAGGTTGAAAGCGATGATGGGCTCAAATACATTCAGCTGCAGCTGCCCCCCCTCCGCTGCAAAGGAAATCGTGAGATCGTTTCCGATGACCTGAAAGCAGACCTGGTTGAGCATTTCCGGAATGACCGGATTCACCTTGCCCGGCATGATAGATGAGCCCGGCTGCACCGGGGGTAGGTTGATTTCACGAAATCCGGTGTAGGGGCCGGAAGCCAGAAGCCGCAAGTCATTGCATATCTTGGATAGTTTGACGCTGATGCGCTTCAGGATGCCCGAAAGCTGAACATAGGCCCCTGTATCGGCGGATGCTTCGATCAGGTTGACAGACTGACGCAGGGGGAGCCCTGTGACATCTCTTAGCTTTTCACTTACACTGGCTGCGTATTCCGGCACGGTGTTGATGCCGGTACCAATGGCCGTGCCCCCCATGTTGATTTCCAGCAACAAGGCAAGGGCTTCGGTGAGCCGCTGTTCATCCTCGCCAATGGTCACCCCGAAAGCGGTAAACTCTTGGCCCAGCGTCATGGGAACCGCATCCTGCAGCTGCGTACGTCCCATTTTGATCACATCGCCGAAGTCTTCGCCCTTGGCCAGAAAAGCCTCAGTCAACCGGCGCAGTTCCTTTTGCAGGTCACAACCGCTCCAGATGGCTGCGATGCGAAGTGCGGTGGGGTAGACGTCATTGGTGGACTGCGAGAGGTTGACGTGGTTATTGGGATGGCAATACGCGTAGCGCCCCCTGCCATGTCCCATGATTTCAAGGGCCCGGTTGGCTATGACCTCGTTGGCATTCATGTTGACTGATGTGCCGGCACCCCCCTGGATGACATCCACCGTAAAATGTTCGTTAAACCTTCCGTTACGGACTTCTTCGGCCGCCCGGATAATGGCGGTTCCGATCGTTTCCGGCAACAGGTCAAGCTCCATGTTGGCCATGGCCGCGGCTTTTTTCACGCAGGCAATGGCTTCGATCAGGTGGGTAAAGTGAGCAATGCTGATCCCAGTAACCTGAAAATTCTCCATCGCCCGTATGGTCTGTATGCCGTAGTAGGCGTCCGCCGGGACTTTCCGTTTACCCAGAGCGTCTTTTTCCTCTCTGTAACTCATAACCACAGGCCCCTGCATTTGCGTTCAAAGCATTCAGATCACGACTTTTTACGAGTGCATCAAATCTACACAACGTACATAATCAAAAAATAACCATACGAATAATCGCCGCAAACAGAAAGCGGGAAGTCCTTTAAGATGTTTTTGAGAGGAGTTGGATTTTTGGATTGTAGACAGACTTGAATAATTTGAGCACTACGGCTATCATGTTTACTGGATAGATGCTATCTCTGGACTGCACCGTAGCGTTTACATTCCTGTCGACAAAACCCCCTTTTACCGTGCACATTACCAAAATACCCATCACACTATATATCCTGCCTTCCAAGAAACCTTCTGATAAAGAACTTAGCCTATATTTTCAATCATAGTGCCTTAGGTAATAAAGATCATATATATACCACACTGAGAATGCTTGAGCGCCCCGTGCGAAGACGAACTCTTTTCGATGCAGGCCTTTTGCGTTGCGCCACTCATAAAAAAAATATTCTCGCAGCTTTACAAATAAAACTATTATCCGTAATCTGTTCAGGGCGTCGTATCGTTCATAGTCAAAATTGATGCAGCTTGCTATGTTTTGTCAGTCGTTAAATTTAGATTGTGATTGAATAACTTGCAATTCTTCATCCTAATTTTTCCGACATAAAGCATTAAATAGGGAACAAGTAATTTGGCATTAAAAGAACACACCACAACAGATCCTGAATCGGCTTATAAATCTGGTAAGCCCTCAAAAGGGTTGGTGTAAAATTTGCTGCTTCCTCCCATAGCACCGCCAAGACAGGCATGTGGAAAAAGTTTGGTTTGGTCGAAGGCGGGATCACTTTCTTTACCGGGTAAAGAAGTGATCGGGTTTGTTTACAAGGCGACACCGAAAGTGGACGATTATATCCTGGAAATTTCGAAAACCTCCATGGTATATAGCATCATCGGTTTTGAGGGTATCCTGGAAAGATGCTTTTCGGCGGGCTTAATCCTCTTGTAGCTGATCCTGGGTCCTTTACCCAAAAACGGCGTCAGTGCAGGGGGGTAAAGTGTTATATCCTCCTGTCTGATGATGCAGGGACACCCTGTGTGGTTGCTGCGTTGTAATTGGACCCAATTCCCAGGCCCTGATTTTTGGGGTTGGAGATTTTTATAAGATTGAAGTTATATGCTTAAGGACAGCCAAGATGTGTTTGTCTGTGAGGAGGATTATGACTTCTGCACTAAATATTTTGGTTTAAATACAGACGGCATTTTTTGGCCCGTCTGTGTGTCGAAAGAGCACAAGTTACGCTCTTCGGTTTTCATGGATTTCGCCACCTGATAGCTATCCGTCTGTATTACATGGGCAAATTCCCTGGGAGCCTTATAGTCGATCCTCAGGCACAAAAATCGCTGTTACAACGGAGCGGTATCTGAAATCGCTCGGACTGGAAGAAACAAGGTTGCACCTGGAGGAGGACCTGTGTGACATGAGAAAACTGATCGAAGAGAGGGCAAGTGAGGCGGTGATGGAAAGTAAAGGTGAAAAACTTTTAGCAGCGGTTCATTTCATCAACCTAAAAGACCACTTGGAAAGGCTTCCAGATGGTCCGAAAAGAGTTGGCCAGCAAAACCGTTTCCGAAACTGTTCCCAGCGATACGGAATCAATCTCGGATTTGATAACTATTGAAATTGCTGGTGACCCCAACGGGAATCGAACCCGTGTTACCGGCGTGAGAGTGCGAGAAAAGGCCTGATTTTACACGAATTCCACCGATTTAACACGTTTTAACCCAACTTTTCCGGGGTAAACCGTTTCCAAAACCGTTTCCAGAAAATTGACATGTACTCATCCCAAAACTCGAGAATTTTGGGATGAATATAAAAAAAATCTCGCCCGGATTCTTTTGCGTAAAAACATTCAGCCAAACAGGACAGGGTTGACACGTTTGCCT
>SLIE01000288.1 GCA_007135795.1 Desulfobacterales bacterium | reverse complement strand
GCCTCGCATTTTTCTTCCCTCATGATTTCAATCGCTTTGCGCAAGTTGTCAATGTGATCATGCGTGTCGCTTATGACCGCGAATTTCATTGTCCGCTGCCTCCTGTGAAGAAAGGTGTTATAGTATTGCCACAGGTTTATAAAAATCCGTTTTTACATTGAGCTATAGAGTTTGCACGACCCTTGGGTTTGTATGTTCATCAGGGAAATAAAAACGCTTTTGTATAATATTGTACTCATGTGATAAAGATCATTATCGGATCCCAGCTAAAAGGTTTTTTACAGAGTTTATTGGAGAAAGACGTACCGGTTAGGGATACCTTTAAAACCTCAACCTGCAATCCGGCTCATATCAAATTGATCACAAGGAACAAAATAAGATTCAAACAGGCAAATGCAAGGCGGTGTGTGAAATGAACACAGACGGTCAACCCTTCCCATCTGCATCCATAACCGTCCAGCTTATAGGCGGCCTTTGTATTTTTGCCTCGGCTTTTTTCTTTTACCTGGCAACCGTTGTTATCCGGTGGGCCCAGAATGAAACCGCCATGGATGCTTCTTTTTTTGTATTTGCCCGGTTTTTGTTTGGGTTTGTGATTGTCTGCCTCGTGATGCTGATCCGGCAGCGTGGACCGAGAGCCCACCGATATGACCTGCTTATCGGCCGGACCGTGACCAATTGTCTGGCGGTTTATTTTTTCTTCCAGAGTGTTACGGTTACATCGGTTGCCGAAGGGAACATCCTGAACATGACCTACCCGGTCTTTCTGGCGCTTTTTGCATGGATTTTTCTAAAGCCCCAGCGTGACATATTGACGGTATTGATGGTTTTTGTTGCTTTTGCCGGGGTGTGGTTGATCCTGGCCCCGTCACAGTTGTCGTTTCGGGTTGAAAACCTGTGGGGGCTTGCATCCGGAATTTCGGCCGCCTTTTCCATCCTTTACCTGAATCTGAGCCGGCAGTATCACGATACGGAAACGGTCTTGTTTTATATGTTCGGGATTGGATTGTTGATGATTTACGCCATATTTTCCAGCCACATAAGGGTTCCCGATATGGTGGCGTTCAGGTATTTGCTCATGTGTGCGATATTCGGGGTCGGCGGTCAATATCTGCTGACGATCGGTTTCCGGTTTGTAACAGCTGTGGAGGGAGGGATTATATCGTCCACCCGAATACTGCTGGCAGCCCTCCTGGGGCCGGTAATCGCTTATGAAGCCCCTTTGACACTGACCGGATGGCTGGGTGCGTTATTGATCTTTACCGCAAATGTCGTTCTTGCCACCCGAAAGGTAATGACCAGGGGTCCGGGGGGAAAAGGCGGGCCGCTGATACCGTGAATCACTTTCTGTCAAAAAGTGTATCCTATGGTAAAATGCCAGGCCCCGGGAGATTCATCTTCCCTGCGGTCAAGTTTCCAACCATACATCAATCCGATCGGACCTATGGGCGTGTGGTACCGAAGGCCGAGGCCCACACTTGAACGCCAATCACTGGAACCTGCATCCGTGAGCGTGTTTCTGATGGCGCCACCATCGTAAAAAGTGGCCAGTTCAAAGTTTCTCCACAGGTTGTAACGGGCTTCAAGGCTCCCCATGATGGCTGTGCGCCCGCCCACCGGGTTACGATTTTCATCGATGCGAAGCCGGTTTTCAGAGTATCCGCGAACGTCTGTGGTCCCTCCCAGAAAAAACAATTGATCTTCCGGTATGGTGTCGACGGACCCGTACGGATCGATGTATCCCAGTTGTCCCTGGACGGCAAAGGTCAGGCGTCTTGCAGGGGTGTAGTAATACCGGGCGTTCAGTCGATATTTGAAAAAATCATCCAGATCATTGTCAAGCCCTCTGGATATGTCGACCGATGCTGCTGCACGGATTCCCCTTGTGGGACGAACAAAGGAATCCGAGGTGTCGTAAAGAATTCCCGGGGTGGTGACCAGGATCGAGCGGCTTCGATACTGCGCCAGATCATCCGGGTCGATGGGGGTGTCACCGGTCAGGTATTGGTCCCGGTAATCGTATAGAAACCCCAGGCTTGCGGAAATTGTGCGCGTCAGCGGCCGTGATAGGTTGACTGCCGCGCCGCTGCTGCGAACACCGAAGTTTTTGTTGAGTTCTTCGATGTCCTCGGTAAAAATAATGGCATCGGCCACGATACGGGTGTTGAAAAGATTGGGTTCCGTGTATCCGATTTCACCCCTGTACCCGATCATGCTCAATTCCACGAAGGAGCGCAGTCCCTTGTTCCTGCCAAACAGGTTGATGGTTCCCACACCCGTATTGAAATAGAGCTGGCGAGAGGTGTCATACCCTGTTGAAAGCGTGAAAAAATATGGTTTTCTTTCATTGACTTCCGCTATGAGTGTTACCCGATCTGCTTGTTCTTCAAGTCCTATCGTTCGAAACCGTGCGGTTGACAGGGCGTTTATGTTGCGGATATTCCGCTGGGATTCAAGCATATCGGCCAGGGAGAAAGGCTCATTCCTGTCAAGTATTGATTGACGTTGAAGCGTTGTTCGCCGGGTAAGAAAATTGCCGACATAGAAAGTTTCCCCCATCTCAACATAAGGGCCTTCGTTTACCCGGAATATAATTTCTGATGCCGTGCCGTCGACGGATATGGTAATTTCCGTGTTAATTCGGACATGCGGGTATCCCTTTTCTGAAATGTTTGCCGCAAGAATGGTGCGGCTCTCCTGTATCCTTGTTTCACGGTGCAGCGCGCCCGGTTCTATGGAGAGCATTCCCATGGCTTCCTGCTCCTCAAAAACACTCAGATTTTTGATTTTTATATCGGAGATACTGGTCCTTGGTCCTTCTTGAATGTTTACCAGAACATCGACGTGAATGATTCCCTCGTCTTCTCCCCTGCGGGTTTCAATCTGGGTGGTTACCACGGGAGATAGATACCCCCGTTGCCTGTAAAACGATCTTATGGCGGCGATGTCTTCGTTAAGGGTGGCGGGATGGTACTGTCCGGCGTAAAAAAAGCCGGGAGGTGCGGTTAGCATTTGTTCGCTGACGGTCTCCGTGGAAATGTGGTCATTGCCCCGGATGATCACATTTTCAACGATATAACGAGGTCCCTCATCAATGGCCAGTTCTATTGAGCGAACCAGTTGACCGTTTTCCTCCCGGCGTTCATCAATTCGGTTGATGCGTACGTCGAGATAGCCCTTTTCCCTGTAGCGGGTCTCTATATTGCGAATGCTTCTTCTCAGGTTGAAGTCGTTGATATTGCCTTCTTCAAATATGAGCACATCCCTGTTCAGGGTGAAATTCCAAAACGCGGTATTACCGGTTATGTTCAGATCATACCGGGGGCCTTCGGTAATATCGAAATTGATCCGGGCTCTTTCTCTTTTTGCATCGAGGCTTACATTCGCATCGACCCGGGCTTCGCAGTAATCCTTGCTCCAGTAAAACT
>SLIE01000058.1 GCA_007135795.1 Desulfobacterales bacterium | reverse complement strand
AGCCGAGAGAAGTAGATGATCAATAAAAACATTTGAATTCTCAACATATATACTTTGAGTTTCTCACGATATTGCCGCAATCATACTGAATGCCACGATCAGAATGATGAATAAGGAAACAAGGATGCTCAATTACAGCGTTTTGATAATCCGGGATCTGAAATCAGCCAGTATCGCATCGAAATCAAACGTCCCGGGTTCGAATATAGCGGAAAAAAGCGCCATCCCTTCCAGAAAAGCCACTGTGGATGTACTGATACGACCCGCTGCTTCTTTATCCGGGGTTACCCGTTCCAGCACCGCTGCAAGCACCTCGAACCATTGCCTGTAAGCGGATTGCAACTTCATCCGGACCGCCGGGTTATACATGCCGATCTCCCAAATTTCAATAAATACCCGCGATAATTTCCTGTTAAGGACGATTCGCTCCTTCATGAAATCAAAAAACGCCTCAAGCAAATCATTTCCATCAATACCAAGGCGTTCCTGTTTGTTCATCCAATTTTCAAAAACCGATTGGTGATGGGAGATCACGTGATCGATGTAATGGATCAGGATATCCTCCTTGTTCGTGAAATAATAGTGGAGCAACCCGTGATTGACACCTGCGGTTTTTGCGATGTCCTTGATTGTGGTCCGCGTATAGGGCTTTTCCTGCAGACACTGGCTCAAGGCTTCAAGAATCAGGACCCGTTTTTCCCGTTGTCCGTTTTTGGTCACAGTCTTCTCCCATCCAATTCGCATATATATCCCGTGCATTATGATTCTCCGGATACATAGCAAACGGAGTAAAAAAAATAAATTGACAAATCAGGCAGGACCCTCTAATTAGTTAGTTGACCAACTAAATACCACGTAATGTGTTTCATCGTCAACCTTCTTTTCTGGAAACGGAGGCAAGTCGTGTCCGATTACCGTCAAAAAAGCTGGTGGCTCGAAACCCTTCCGGGAAATATTGTCCCCAATCCGCCCCTTGAGGCGTATTCCAAAGCGGATGTGGTCATTATCGGGGGCGGGTATACCGGCCTTTCGGCCGGTTACCATCTGAAACAGCTTCATCCGGACATGGATGTGCGCCTGCTCGAATCTGATATTTGCGGTTACGGGGCATCAGGAAGGAATGGCGGGTTCTCCATGACCTTGTTCGGCCTGACCAAAGGGATTACCAAATTCCGCTTCAACAATGAAAAAGCCCGCTCCGCCCACATATATATGCAAAACGCCGTGGACTACCTCCACGATGTAATTACCCGAAACGCCATTGAGTGCGATTACGAACGCAGCGGTTATCTCCTGGTGGGAACGAGCCCGGCCCAGGTCAAACGAATCGAGCATGATTTCAAAATCCTGAAGCAATGGGGGCTGGGTGGGACGGAACGCTGGGACCGCAAGCGTCTGTCCGAAGAATTTCATACCGATTTTTATCAACTGGGCTGGTTCGAGCCCCGCTGTGGTATTCTCAATCCCGCCAAACTGGCACGCGGCCTGAAGAATATGGCTGAAAAGCAGGGGGTGATCATTCATGAAAACTCCCCGGTGAAAAGCTTTCAACGAACGACCAACGGGTTTGTGGTGAAAACCGAACAGGGGGAAATCCACTGCAACCAATTGGTCCTGGCCACCAATGCATATTCAGCAATGTTCCCGGCGCTCAGAAAACTTCAGTATCCGGCATTCACCCATGTCGTGCTCTCAGAGCCTCTCAGCCAGGAACAATACGACGCCATCGGCTGGAAAAACCGGGCCGGCGTGGAAGACGCACGCGACCTGATCCACTATTACCGGCTTACCCGGGACAACCGGATTCTCATGGGAGGCGGGGATGTTTCCATCGGTCAAAGAAACGAGCTGAATCATGATTTGAACGAAAAGGTATTTTCGCACCTCAAAGCGCACCTGACGGAAATTTTTCCGCAACTGAAAGGACTCGGGTTTACCCATCAATGGGGGGGACCGATTTCCGTAACACTCGATGCCGCGCCGGTTATCGGGTACCTGGGGAAGGACAAACGGGCGATTTTCTCCATGGGCTGCATTGGTCATGGGGTTTCGATGACCACCCTGAATGGACGCACCATTGCGGAGTTGATCACCGGCCATCGAACACAACGAACGGAAATGTTTTTCGTGGGCCGAAAAGCCCTGCCATGGCCGCCGGATCTTATTTCTTACGGGCTCGCCCATACCGTGAAGGGCTTGATGCACCTGGAAGACCGGCTCTACTATAAATAGCCGGGAGGAACGCCATGATCATCGATGTCCATGCCCATCTGGGTGATATTCTTCATGCGGACGGCGGGAAACTAATCGACCGGAAAGGAATACGTAAAAAGATCTTTTACGACGTAATTTCAAATTCCGAAATGATGCTGCACGGCGGTTTCCCCGAATTCATGGAAGAATGGCTGTATCATAGGCTTTATCCCATGGTCACCCGGGCCTCCCGGGCCCGGAACGCAGCAGCCACCCTTGAAAACATGCAGAAATCCATGAATAGATCAGAGTGAAACCAATGTATTCAACGGACGCAACAGCTTGTCACGATATCGTCGGTTTCCACGTTCGCTGAGTATTTATGCCAACAGACTGTTGCGATAGCCGTAAAGATGACCGCTCAGGAACATCAGAAAAAAAAGCCCCAGGAAAATATGCCATTTTTCCTTATCCAGCAAGGCAAAGATCATGGAGATGGCAAGGCTGGTCAGCATGCCGCGCTTGATTACCCGCATCTCCGGCTTTCCAATGAGTCGGGTCCGATTCGCCGACTTTGATTTCGGCGCCAGGTGCGATTCGGCTAATAAACGAAAGGTGCTTTCATCATAGGCTGAGCTGTCGAACCGGACAAGCAGGGAGCCGGTTCGCTCATTATGGACCGTTTCAAAGACCTCCGGCATATCCCGTGTTGCCTGGGCAATTTGTTGTATGCCATTTCGATTTTCGGATCTGAACCGGACTCGTCCGGGAATGAAACTGAAGTACATGGGCTTATCCTGAATTCTTATTTTGGCGATTGTTCCAGGGGCGGGGCGTCATTTGCACCCACGCCTGAACGCAAACGTTCTTTTTCAACAATTTTCCGGGCGCCGGTAGGTCTCAGACTCCCTGCAGTAACCAGAACCGTGGTCAGGTTGTGCAAAAGGGCTGAGGCGGACGGAGTAATACGACCGACAATCCCGAGCAGTATCAAAGAGGAATTTATACCGATCACGGCAGCGTAATTCCAGCGCAGCCGGGACATGGCCCGGCCGGAGATGTAGCGAGCCGTGAGAATTGTGTCCAAATCGGTCCGGGTCAGTAAAACATCGCATACCTCATGGGTGATATCCGCACCGGACTTCTTGGAAGTGCCCACATCGGCGGCGGAGAGCGCTAGTGTGTCGTTGATCCCGTTACCGACCATGGCCACAAGATTTCCGTCTGACTGCAATT
>SLIE01000355.1 GCA_007135795.1 Desulfobacterales bacterium | reverse complement strand
CGGCCTTCATTGGCGACCAACGCCAATCCCTTGGTCGCGTATACCAGCACATCCTGCAATTCCGCCACTTCCGGTTGTTTGCCACAAACACCTATCTTAGTGCATCCTTCACCTTTTGCTGTTTGTTCACATTGAAAACAAAACATTGATCTACCTCCCTGTTAGGATTTACATGATTGATGGCGCTTGAAATTTTTCCCTCTTTAGATACATGTATACCCCAGGTTATTTGCGACTTCCTTGACTTAGGTCAAATGACGAGATTTTTTTTAAAACATGATGTGTCGTAAACTGATGGATTCCTGAAAGACCACAATATGCAAGGAGGAGGGTAAAATGATAAATCTGTTTTTCTTTATTGAGTCGGCACCATCAGCACCGGCACGGTCGAACATTTCAAAACCCGATCAGCAACAATGCCGAAATGAAAATGGCTTTCAGTACCCTGGCTGGCCATGATGACAATATCGACATCCTCTTTTTTCACAAACTCCAGAATTTTTTTAGCCGGATCGCCAACCGCGATGTGCCGAAAAAAAAGCGGACAACTCTTTAGAAATTTATCACACAACTCGTTAAGCCGATTTTCAGCAGTTTCCCGCTCCCACTGACGCATCCGTTCATAATCGGCTTCCGGGTCCGTGTCGCCATATGCGGCACCGAATTCGACATATTCTTTCAATACATATAAAATGTGGATTTCCGCCTGGTATTTTTCGGCTGTGCTGACAACATAAGGCATCGCCCGCACGGCATTCTCCGATAAATCAGTGGGCCACAGGATCTTTTTGATTTCCATCGACATCTTCCTTTCAATTTAAATTCGAATCACTCGTTTCCCGCTGTTGAAATAAATTAAACTATTGACGCTTGAATCTGGCAAACATACAAATCACCCCATTGGTCATATCGAGCATGGCCGCACTGTCCCTGACCGAACGGGATATCACATGCTCCTGCACGGCGTCCTGCCAGACCAATCCCAAGTCGGGCCCGGTCGGATTCCGATCCCGGGAAGGCTTTATGCCAAACAGACCACAACAAGAAGCCGGAATACGGATCGACCCGCCACCATCTCCGGCGGAAGCCATTGGTACAATGCCTGCCGCCACGGCAGCCGCCGATCCCCCGCTGGATCCTCCGGGGGAACAATCAGTATTCCAGGGATTTCTGCAGGGGCCAAAGAGTTCCGGTTCCGTCACTCGTTCGGGCAATAGTTATAATATAATCATGTAGCTCACCAATGCATATGCGGTTTGATTTTCCCGTTTGATTTAATTATATTTTTACCCTTGCAGTGGTTTTCTACTTCCCGTTTCCGGAAGTAATTTTTTTGCAAAACATGACCGTGTTGGTCTCTTTTTCCCGGCAATAATCGAGTTTGTCTGCAATCTCGCGAACCAGAAAGATGCCCAGCCCGCCGATGGGCCGATCATCGATATCAGCCATCAGATCAGGGTCTTTGGACAAAAGCGGGTTAAAAGGAGTACCATTGTCCCGGATGACCATACAAAACAATTCCGGATCGGCCATACCGCAGCGCATTTCTATATTACCGGGCTCTTTTGCTTCCGCATAAGCATAATGGATAATATTGATTAACAACTCCTCGGCAACCAGGCCGAGTTTCAGGACCAGGGAAGCTTCAAGATTTAATTGTTCACCGGTTTGCCGGATGAATTCCACAAACAAATCAAACGACGACGCCCGGGCTGGCAAATTAAGTGTGTAGGATAGATTCAAACCTTCATTCTTCAAAAGCTGCCTCTAGTACATCAAAGATATTAAAAACCTTATCAAACCCGGACATATGAAAGACTTCCTCGACCATTCCGTTCAAATTGCACAAAGAGAGCTCTCCTCCTGCGGCCTTTAATTTTTTCCCGATCACCAAAACACTGCGCAATCCGGCACTGCTTATATATTCAAGGCCTCCCAGGTCGGCAATCAGTTTTTTTTCTCCGTTTTCGATCCATTTTTTGCATTCCGCTTCAAAGATCGGTGAGGTATTGGCGTCCATCCGGCCACTGGGTTGCACCACGATCCTGTCCCCTTTTTTTTCACTTCGACAATCCATTGATAAGACTCCTGATTAAAAATTCCACGATATGCGTGTTTATTATTTCAACCGGCCATTGAAAAGCGACTGCACTTGTCGATGGACCGTTTAACTGCGGTTCAAAAGACTCGTTCACAACTCTTAAACGGCAATTCTTTTTCTTGTTTTGTCTCACCTCAACGACATTCACGATGTTTTTCACCGGCCTGTTGTCAATATTGAGATTTACCCGGATATTAATCGTTATCCGCCCTTTATCCATGGTGGTTACCCTTTTCTTACTCCTGAGTGTATAATAATGCATAAGCAGATCATTCGGGGGGACCGAGGGAAAGTGTATACCCGTCTATCGCATCCGCTTCGGGGTCAAACGGACCGAACACAAACGTTTCCGGTTGTCCCTTGACCCGGACGTACACCGAGTCTTTTTCTGAAACAACATTACGAGCCGCCCAGGCGACAACCTCCCGGCCGCCCATGGCAAGGGTCATGTTTCGCAGGGGATATTCGAGGGTGGAGCGCTCCGGAATCGTTCCGGCCGGACCGATCCCCATGGCGTCTATGGTTGCACCGGCAGTGCCGAACAATACCCCCTGCCAGTCCCCGTTGACCGGGCCCGCTTCCAGCCACAACCCCACTTTGGGCAGGGCGTGCACGTTAAACCGGTATTCCGAAGCGACGGGTTTCAGGGGCATGTTGGCCCGGGCCGTTATTTTGGCACCCAGGGCCTGGTTATCCGGGGAAAATACCTGGGCGGATGCCAGCGCCGGGGGGAGTTTCTCCAAGACAGCTTCCGGATCATCGGCAAGTATCATTATCGGAAGCTGACCGCCTTTCAGCCCGCATGCGGACAATGCCGCAAGGGACAACCCCTGTAGAACGGATGTCGTAAAATCGGCTGCCCCACCCAAGATCAGCCATAAACCATTTTGATGTTTGACAATTTCCGGAACAGGACCGGACCATTCCATATTATCCAGATCGTCCTTCCAGAAATGGCCCTCCGCACCCAGCCCATACTCCGAAATCGCATTATAAACGGCCCGCGCCTTGGCCTCGTCTTTTTGAATCATGGTTATCCAGACGGTTTTTTTCATCATTTCCCCTTAATCTTCATCTTCCTGCATAAAAATTTTCCGGATAAATACCCGGATCACCCAAGTGCCAGAACCGTCAACTGACTTGGCACAAGACACATCCCCACAGGCGCATTGGGTTGCACGCCCAGTGAATTCTGCCCGGTCAGGCTTGTCATTCGCTGGGCAGGCGCCCCGCCTGTGAATATGGTGAAGCAACCCAGGTTATAGTTCGTCTGCCCCATGATGATCTGTCCGGCCAGTCCGAGTAAAACACCAGGCTGGTCCCCCGCGCT
>SLIE01000217.1 GCA_007135795.1 Desulfobacterales bacterium | reverse complement strand
TCAATTATGAATATCGACTGCTTCGCAAGGATGGATCAATATTTTGGGTATCAACCACTGTCAGGTCCGTGCTGGACGAACAGGGAAGCGTCATCTGTTATCAAGGGTTCACGACCGACATAACCGATCGCAAACAGTCGGAGGCGGAAGCTGAAAAAAGCCGGGCCAGCACTAAACAGGCTGAAGAGGCATTGCTTCGCAAGCATTTATTTCTGCAGGGGATACTGGAAAGCAGCCCTACGCCGTTTTTTTCTGTGGACCGTGATTATCGTTATACCAGTTTCAACCAGGCCCACGCCCACTGGATGAAAGAATTATACGGTGTTGATATCGAACTGGGACACAGTCTCTACGAGTATCAAACGATTCCGGAGGACAGCCAAACATCCCGCATCAACCTGGACCGTGCGTTACTGGGAGAACAGTTCAATGAAGAGGCCTATTTTGGCCGGCAGGATCTGACCAGGCAATATATCAAGGTGACCCACAACCCGATACGGGATGAATGTGGTCAGGTAATCGGCGTTTCTGTTTTTATCCAGGATATCACCGAGCGGAAAAAAGCCGAGCAGAATCTCGGGCATCGGCTGATTTACGAACAGATGCTTTCACGGATATCAACCATGGCGGTGCAGCATGAAGAACTTGAGCGATTTATAGACGATTCCCTAATAACCATTAGTGAAACTCTTGATGTAAGCCGCGTCTACCTGTTCGAACATCATCACGAAACAGACAGCATGGATAACACCTTTGAGTGGTGTGCTCCGGAAGAATCTCCCCAGAAAGATAGCCTCCAGGGCCTGTCGTCGTCGGCCGTTCCCTGGTGGATGGCGACACTCAAGGAGGGGAGGATTATCTGCTATTCAGACATTGAGGATATTCCCGACGAAGGAGCCAAGGAAATTCTCCGTCCCCAGGGTATTCACTCCATTTTGGTGGTTCCTCTCTTCGTTGCAGGTCGCTACCATGGATTTATGGGTTTTGACGAGTGTCGGTTTTATCGAGAATGGCCTGAAGAGGATGTGGAGATTCTTCTGGCGATATCCAGGATCATCGCGGGAGCATTGTATAAGAAGCAATCCGAAGAAGAAATTGAGCGAGAGCGTCAGCAACTTCTTTCCATTTTCAACAGTATCGAAGAGAGCATCTATATTTCTGACCCGGAGACATACGAGATTCTATATGTGAACCCGAAACTTGCAAACATCCTGCAAAAAGATTGTGTCGGGGGCATATGCCACAAGGAGATTCAATGGCTTGATGAGCCATGCACCTTTTGCACCAATGATATTATCCTTAAGCACAAACCGCTGCCGCATTATTGGGAGTACTACAACCCGAAACTCGAAAGGCATTTTTCTCTTGTTAACAGGATCATAGAGTGGCCCGATGGTCGGAATGTCCGTTTTGAAATGGCCACTGACATCAGCGAACGAAAGTGGGCGGAGAAAGCACTGCACCAGCTTAATAAAACGCTGGAGCAGCAGGTAGTTGAGCGTACCGAACTTGCCGAGACTCGCGCAAGGCAACTTCAGGCCTTGGCCGTGGAGTTAATCGAGGCCGAGGAGCGAGAGCGGCAGCGGATTGCCGAGCTGCTTCACGATGATTTGCAGCAGATGCTGGCTTCAGCCAAGTTCCAGTTGCAAGCTGTAAACGTAAACCTGCAAAAAGATCCAATACTTGTATCCGTTAACAAAATTCTGGGAGAATCCATTGCGAAATCACGAGGATTATCGCACGAATTAAGCCATCCTGTTTTGTATCATGGAAACCTATATAGTGCCTTGGAGTGGCTGGGACATCAGATGAAAGAGCAGTTTGGGCTTACAGTCGAGCTGAAGGATGAAAAATCCCCAAACCTTGAAAATAGACCCTTAAAGGTGTTTTTGTTCCGGGCTGTACAAGAACTTTTATTTAATATCGTCAAGCATGCCGACGTAAAAAGCGCACGTGTGACGCTTATGGGTTCAATCGACACTATTGCGGTATTTGTAGCCGATCAAGGCAAGGGATTTAACAAAGACATTATTGATTCGTCCCCGGAAAGACCAGGTTTCGGATTAATCAGCATACGTGAACGGGCTGATCGTATCGGGGGTCACCTGAAAATCGAAAGCGAGCCGGGTCAGGGGAGCAGTTTTCTTCTGGTCTTGCCTGTCCAGACAGCTCCTGCGAAAGTACCCGTTAAAGCAGGGGAAGTAACGGATTCAGCCGTGCCAAAATCTATTTCTGTTGTTAAACGATTGCGGGTCTTGTTTGCCGATGATCACAAGGTCATGCGCCAGGGGTTGATCACATTGATTTCCGGCCAAACAGACATAGAAGTTGCAGGAGAAGCGGCCAATGGTAGGGAAGCGGTCGACCTTGCCCGGCAGCTGCGCCCCGATGTGATTGTGATGGATATATCCATGCCTGTAATGGATGGCATCGAAGCCACCCGGCTTATCAAGTCCGAGTTTTCCGACGTGAGAATCGTGGGATTGTCGATGTTTGAAGACGAGCAATCCATGAGGAGCATCATATCTGCAGGCGCTGATGCCTTTGTTCCGAAAACGGCTTCACCTGAGGAATTTTTGAATGCGATTTATGGAAACTGATAATGGGTCTACCCCTTTCTAAGCCAAGATAGTTATCATATGAACCAAATTGTGGTTATAGGAAGGAGCGCAGGGGATTAATCAGTGTACCATGCTTGCCTAGAAATGGAATATTCCTGAACCTCCATAAATTTGGACCTTGAATCTGCCAATATGCTCCGGGTCAAAATTTGTATTGCTGAAGGGACATAGCCGCATTTTGCATTGTTACTCAGTTATTTTTTAACCCCCCGGAAGAATCCCCTTTCACCCTGCCACTTCATAGATTGCCTTCAATATCCCTGAAGAAGATTCGCTCTTGCTGACAAATCCATCCGCTCCCGCCTCACGCATCTTTTGTGAAATATCTTCTTCAGCAAACATCGAAAGACCAATGACCCGGATCTCGGTATTCTCGGATTTAATGAGATGGGTCGCCTCTACACCGCCAATACCAGGCATTGAAATGTCCATGATGATGACGCCTAGACTTAATCTGCGGGCAATCTCAATGGCTTCTTCTCCACTGGAAGCCTCGCCTGCTGCCTCAATGCCAGGCTTATCAGCAATCATGGAACAAGAAGCCACTTGTTGAAAAAAAATTGATTTGCAATAGCATGGTAGCCGTGTTATCATTAATTTATGATACAGTCCTTTAAAAATAAAGCAACAGAAGATATTTTTAACGGCAAGATTACAAAGGATGCAAGGAGGGCTTGTCCGCAAAACCTCTGGAATATTGCCGTCAGAAAACTTGATCGCTTGGATTCCGTTATAGAAATAGACGAACTTCGCGTTCCACCAGGTAACAGGCTGGAGTTGTTATCGGCCGACAGAAGAGGACAGCACAGTA
>SLIE01000317.1 GCA_007135795.1 Desulfobacterales bacterium | reverse complement strand
CCACACGCACCTCCGCTTTCATATGTTGCGCTTTTTAATAAAGCGACTACAACAGTATTTCCATGCTTTTCTCCGAATTTATCAAAATTGAACCGGAAAATCGCCTGTCATTTCTTCTTGACACTATAAAATGGTTTTTATAGGTTGCTGTATGTGATTTTTACGACGTCATTAAAATTGATGCACTCTTAAAATACAATCCAGACATAGTAGAATCAAGGGGCATTGCCTAACTGGAAATCTACAGGAAATCTATTATTCTCCTCCGGAGGCTTCGACACAATGGCCCCACCCCCCAAAGACAAAACTTCCCGCCGCGCTGTGCTTGTGGAAAACCTGTACAAGCATTTCGGTTCGTTGGAGGTATTGAAGGGTGTGTCCCTTAATGCTCGTGAAGGCGATGTAATTGCCATGATCGGCTCTTCCGGATCCGGCAAAAGCACCCTTCTCAGATGCATCAATCTTCTTGAAATACCCAATTCCGGTAATATTCATGTCGGGGATGAGCATATCCGGCTTGTCCAAAACCGCAAAGGCCAAACCGTTCCGGCAGACAGAAAACAGGTGGACCGCATCCGCACGAAGCTGGGAATGGTCTTTCAGCATTTCAACCTCTGGTCACACATGACCGTACTCGACAATGTAATCGAAGCACCGGTCCACGTGCTTAAAAAGCCTAAGAAAGAATCCAGGGAAAAGGCCATGGCCTACCTGGATAAAGTCGGCATTGCCGATCGTTCCCATTACTACCCGGCACAACTTTCCGGCGGACAAAAACAGCGTGCCGCCATTGCGCGCGCCCTTGCAATGGAGCCGGAAGTGCTTCTTTTCGATGAACCGACCTCAGCGCTCGATCCTGAACTGGTGGGAGAAGTCCTCCGGGTTATGCAAGACCTTGCAAAAGAAGGTCGCACCATGATCATGGCAACCCATGAAATGGCTTTTGCCAGGGATGTCTCCAGCCATGTCATTTTCCTTCATGACGGAATCATAGAAGATGAAGGACCACCGGCTTATATTTTTCAAAACCCCGGCTCGGAGCGTTGCCGGCAATTTCTGACAAGATTCTCTGGTGCTGATTCTTTCACAAAATCAACACCCGGACAAACTTGATGCACCCGTAAAAAGTCCAAAATATGCCCGGATGGCTAAGTCAATGAAGCGCACGCACGCGCCAAACCGAAACATAGGAGGAAGCATGAAACATACTGCAAAAACTATCGTGATTTTTCTTTTTACCCTGTTTTTCATGACCACCGGGGTTTTTGCCCAGCAAACCGTCCGAATCGGTACGGAAGGGGCATACCCACCCTTTAATTACATTGACAGGGACGGCAAGCTCCAGGGTTTTGACATTGAAATCGCCCAGGCGCTTTGTGATGCCGCCAATATGAAATGCACATTTGTAACCCAGAGCTGGGACGGGATGATCCCCGCGCTGTTGGCACGGCAATACGATGCCATTATCGCCTCCATGAGCATTACGGAAGAACGAAAACAAAGAGTAGATTTTACTGATAAATACTATCAGACGCCGGCCCGCTTCGTGACAAAGAAAGATGCCGGGATTGAAATTTCAAAAGAGGGCCTCCGGGGTAAAACCGTCGGCGTCCAGCGAGCCACGGTCAGCGCCAACTTCATCAACGATAACTTTTCGGATGTAATGACCATACGGTCCTATGCCACACAGGAAGAAGCGAATATGGATATAGCATCCGGCCGTCTAGATTTATTGTTTGCGGATGCCGTTGTTCTCCAGAACGGATTTCTTGAAACCGCCCCCGGAAAGAATTACGAATTCGTCGGTCCCAGCTACACGGATGAAGCATGGTTCGGCGAAGGGATCGGCATTGCCCTTCGCAAAGGGGAAGATGACCTGCGAAAGGCGTTTAACGAAGCAATCCAAACAATCCGCAAAGATGGTACCTATCAGGAAATCAACGACAAATACTTTGATTTCGATGTTTACGGCGACTGATTAACCCGGCCGCCTGCCGGCGGTAAATTATCTCGGGCGGGTCTGCGGAACTACTTCCCGGGCTCGCCTTCCTGATCCTGACGTGATCTTTTTTAGTAACACAACCACCTATTCACCGATTATCCGGAAAAACAGGAGGCCCCTTGTTTGATCTGGAAGGTTATGGCCCGCTTTTGCTGCATGGCGCAAGACTCACGGTCTACGTGGGTGTTTGCGCCATGATTATCGCCATTGCCCTTGGTCTTGTCGGTGTATGGTGCAAATTTTCAAACTCCCGTGTCATTCGGTTTTCCGTTAACAGCTACACCACCGTGGTCCGCGGCATTCCCGAACTTGTACTGATCCTGTTGGTATATTACGGGGTTCCCACGCTGATCCAGGATGCATCCCTCCTGCTCGGGCGTCCGGTCTATGTCTCACTGGATCCTTTCATATCCGGGGTTATCACCATCGGATTCATTTACGGGGCATTTTCAACCGAAGTCTTCCGCGGCGCCTACATTGCCGTTCCCAAGGGACAGGTCGAGGCCGCGCACGCCTGCGGCATGAGCCCTGCCCTGACTTTCAGGCGCATCATTCTGCCTCAGATGATGCGCTTCGCCATTCCCGGGCTCGGAAATGTCTGGATGGTGCTGATCAAGGCAACCGCTCTCATTTCAGTCATTCAGCTTCCCGAACTGATGCGCAGTGCCGATATTGCCGCCAGAAACACGCATAAACCGTTTACATTCTTTTTTGCCGCATCCCTCATCTACCTGTCCATAACGGTCATTTCGAATATTATCCAGCAATGGGCTGAAAAACGAGCTGACAGGGGCATCAGGAGGGCCTGACAATGGATATTATTATCGATAGCCTGCCCCGGTTACTCAGCGGAATGCTGATCACCATTCAGATTACCGCAATCAGCGTGTTTATAGGATTCTGCATGGCCATTCCGCTTTCCATCATGCGGATCTCACGCCACCGCGTCCTTTCAATGCCCGTTTACGCCTTCACATTTTACTTCAGGGGGACCCCGCTGCTGGTCCAGATATTTCTTATATATTACGGCAGTGGTCAATTTCAGCCTTTTCTTGACTCGGTTGGACTGTGGAGCCTGTTTCAGAGCGCATGGTTCTGCGCGGTCCTCTCCCTGACTCTCAACACGGCAGCCTACTCCACGGAAATTTTCCGCGGCGGCATCCAGGGAGTCCCTTCCGGCGAAATAGAGGCCGCAAAGGCGTGCGGCATGTCCGAATTTCTCCTTTATAGACGAATTATAATTCCAAGAGCCCTGCGCATTGCATGGCCCGCTTACACCAATGAAGTTATTTTCCTGCTGCAGGCGTCCTCCCTGGTATCAATTATAACCGTCATGGATATCACGGGGGTAGCCAGGGAGATTGCCGCACGAAGTTTCGCCTTCTATGAGCTCTATATCTTCGCTGCCATTCTATACGTTATTATTGTTTATGGCGTCCT
>SLIE01000103.1 GCA_007135795.1 Desulfobacterales bacterium | reverse complement strand
CTATTTCCGTTTTTATTGCCTACCTCTCAAGCCTCACCAACACCGCGTACACGGCTACCCAGTACGCCCTGTTCAGCTCCCTTATGACGCTTCCCGGTCAATTTGCCGGTGGGTTCACCGGGTTGCTTGCGGAACAGGTGGGCTGGATCAGTTTCTTTCTGATCACGAGCGGCACCGGGATACCGGCTATTTTTCTGGCATTGCTACTGATAAAAATCGCCCACCCCGATCACACGCATCGGCCCGGCATAACTGATTGAAGTAAAAAATACCTACTATACCAGGCCCCAAAATAACAGCTTGTTGATTTATCGACTTAAAGAGACTTCTCCGACCCGGGAAAAAGGCAGGTACCTTGTCCCCCCACCCGGGGTGTTAAAGCGCATATCCCCCGAAATTCTGTAAGAGGCGGTGTCACGGCCGAGCATCTGCATCACTGAACGGCCCATCGAGACAAAATCCATTTCCAAAGGCACCGAGATCTGCACCCGGTCGTTTTTATCAATCCCCCGCAAGCTTTCCATCACACCCGCCAAAAAGTTAAACTCCCCCACATCAAGAGAGTACCTGAGACGATCCAGCCCGATTGCAAAATCATTGAGGTTTCTTACGGCGAGGACAACACTGATTTTCGCCCTCGACAGACTGAGCTCCGAAATGTTCATCGATTCCACCGACATTTCCGGAAACTTCGGCAAGGCAAGCTTACCACCGGTTTCATAGGGGATTGTAAACCCCATGACATCAAACGACCCGGAAAGCATGTAAGCCACTTCATCGCGTTGGGCAAGCGCCGTTACGGAATTAAAAAAATCCATAAAATTAATATGAACCGGCAATTGGATCGATTCAGACCCTCCAGCCATCACCCTGACCTGCTCCGCCACCGTCCCGCTTACCACGGAATCACCCTCGATGGCCAAATTGTAAGTCCCTTTCTGAATGACCACACCCACCGGGTTCGGATTGTCGACCCTGAATGTAAACAACATTGTCGCATCGAACAAAGACATATCCTGCAATGACATTTTTTCATAAGAGACAGTTGGTTTTGAAAAAAACGGCTCCATTATTTTGCAGCCGGTAACGAACAGGATGACGAGAAGAATCCATAAAAATGGGCGAAATGTCATTTTTCTCCTAAAAACTATGAGTGATATGATAAACGTTCAAAAGAAGGCATCAATGTTTCACGGATTCACGGGTCGCGGCAATCAGGAATTATCCGTAATAATGCCTGCTTTCGAAGTACTTCAAATGAACCCTGTCACACGCATAACACCCGAATGACGTTGATGTATATTCTTTATCAGAGAAGAACGCCCTTTGCCAGATGCTTTTCACCTCCCAACGCCGCCAGGGGCGGTTAGATTGTTTTGAGATAGCTTGTAGTCTTATGCATAAGTTAAACATAGACCCCCCCTGTCTCTCTCGGGAAGGCTTTACCCGGTAACATGCACAAGGGTGATTTTTAAGCAAGAGGGACGGCAAGAATTGTCGAACAAAGAGGGCGTGGGAGGAACAATTGTCGAATGAAAGAAGTTGATCGTGCGGGGAACAGTACATTGTAATTGCACGAAAAGGATGTAGCAAAAATGCCGGAGGTCACCGCGCGATGAGGTAACTCGCGGTAAACCTCCGGCGAAATCAAAATGAAACACGAAACATTATTTTATTCTGCATACCCTTTGAGCGGTGTATGCCTGTATTGACCACCTGTTTAGGGGACTCCCTCCAGATACTTATGGAATTCATCTTCGTCTTGTATCCACCAGATGAGTGGATAGGTTCGAATTTGACCGGACAGGATAAATAATGCAGCCAGCGGCTTATTTTAAAACGCATACCCAATCTCAACGAATGCAAAGTGCAGCCAGGCAAAGGTGTACACATCGCTATTGTCCGCACCGCCTTCCAGGGTTCGATATCCGGTGGATGCATGCCACCCGGAAGGCCATGCATAGTTGAGTTTGATTGCGGCATCAATCGCCCGGCCTTGCGAAGCGCCGGCACCCTCGATATCCAGGATGGCCGATAATCGGTCGTTGAAATGGTATGCGCCGTATGCGTGAAGAAGTGGCACCACTCCCAGGTCGGTCCTGGACTCCCTTAGCGGACCCTGCTGAAGCTCAATCTTTGCGTCGCGTACCAAAACCGCCCCGCCGATCCCCCAATGCCAGTTTATACTGCGATGAAACATCCAGCGGTACGTCAATCGATATGTATTGAACTTGTAAGTACCCTTGGTTGGTATCCCTGCTGCAAAGGTTGAATCCTTGAAAACAACGTCTTGATCCAATCTGCCGGTCCCCTCCACCCTGAAAGGGGCGATATTGAGCCGCAACGAATGGCGTGGATTGAAGCTATAGCTCGCATAGAACCGTATATATGGTTCCGGCCCGGATCCGGTCAGGTCGAGCAAGTCGAACCGGGTACCATCATCCCCTGGAATTCGCGCATCATTTCGGCTTAGCCATGCCGCCCCACTTTCGACGGATATATCAATCGCACCGCCAGAGGCAGAATTTGCGATTATGAGAAACAAAATAGCTGAAACGAAATGAATCATAATCCTGATTTTCAAGGCCGTCTCCTTTATCCTGAAACTGAATTAAATATCTGTAACGCTGAAAAAGATTGCTGATTTAATGGCCATACGCTATAAGCAAGTGTCGCATAAACCACGGGTTGAAACAACCCCGTGGTTTTTTATTTATCAAACCCACCCCGCCGGACCGCTGGCGAGGAGTAATCATCGAGGAACCATTTTATGATCAGCGCAACCAACGTGGCGCTTGCTTATGGCAAGCGTGTTTTGTTTAAAGACGTCAATATCAAGTTCACCCCCGGCAACTGCTACGGCCTTATCGGTGCCAACGGCTCCGGGAAATCCACGTTTCTAAAAATACTGTCCGGCGAGATCGAGTCCGACAAGGGAGATGTGAGCGTGGGCCCCCGTGAGCGCATTGCCGTCTTGAATCAGGACCATTATGCCTTTGACGAAGAGACCGTTATCAACACGGTCATCATGGGGCATCAACAACTCCATGCCATCATGATCGAACGCGATGCCATCTACGCCAAGGAGGTTTTTACCGAAGCGGACGGCATCAGATCCGGCGATCTGGAGTCCGAATTTGCCGAAATGAACGGTTATGAAGCCGAATCCGAAGCGGCGGTTCTCTTAAGCGGACTGGGTATTCCCGAAACCTTGTGCCACAAAAAGATGAAGGAGCTGGAAGGCGGGGACAAGGTTCGCGTGCTCCTCGCCCAGGCACTGTTTGGCAATCCCGACGTCCTGCTCCTTGACGAACCCACAAACCACCTGGACCTGAAATCGATCCGTTGGCTGGAAGATTTTCTGGAACGATTCAACAACACCGTCATCGTGGTTTCCCATGACCGGCACTTTCTCAACCAGGTATGCACCCACATCGCGGACATCGATTACAGCAAGATCCAGGTATACGCG
>SLIE01000009.1 GCA_007135795.1 Desulfobacterales bacterium | reverse complement strand
GTATTGCGTGACGGGGTTTATAACAAGCCGTGCCCGCACATCCCGCCGTACAGAAGATCACTGCCGCAAGTATATAATGCAGGTGCCTCATTCACTACCTTTGACTGATAACAAACGGGAACACATTCGTAAGCCCTGCAATATCCGTAATGAGAAGGATTACAAATATAAAAACCGACGCAATGACAACGGTTTCCAGGCCCTGCCCGGACGGGAGAGAATCGAGTTGTCCGGCTAACTGACGCAACTGGGCGTCAGACAACGCATCCACACGGGCTTGTGCCTCGGCAACACTGACCCCACGATCTTCCAGCGACTGGCGCACATCATCGGCTACCAGCATATTATTCAACCGATCCCGGATATTTTGCGAATCGTTTTCAAGCACCACACCTGTACCCAGCATACTCGCATGAATTGACGAAACGGGAATAACGCTGACACAAAACGCTATTAACACCATGATAATGACGACCCTGGAACCAGATTTTGAACGCATATCCATCCCCTTTCATTTTTTTTGTTTTTCACAACTTGTACGGAACGCTAAATCGTTCCGGGATTATTTTCATCATCCGTGAACCTGATGAAAACGGTTGATCATTCAGACATAACCACCAGCGGTGACGATCGCATCCCGTTTGCAAACTATCTCAAAACAATCCAACACCCCCTGGCGGCGTTGTAAAGTTCAGGATCAAGACTTGCACAATCTCGAAAATGCAGCGTACTTAAGTGTATGTGTATGTCTACAAGGCGTAAGCCGCAAATTCTGAGGGATTGCGAGTACGTAGATATTCGATTTTACGAAGTCGTCTCACCTAGTCTGCCGATAACTGATTCAATACTACCTTCATAAGCTTCCACTGTCAATGTGAACCGGAAAAGCAATGCCCCCCGCAAAAGCAACGGGATCAGGATCTGGGCCAATCGAAAATCGGGTTTGACATGTAAACAAAGTTCTCCTATTCTTATTTATAAAGGATGGACCATAATCCTCTTTTGGCAATTCCTGTATTGTGTTTACACCCTCAACATCATGCTACCATTCAGAATAAGCATTATCTGTTCAAGCTCCGAAGAGAGGCAAAGCATCACCCTGATATCTATCACGCACTATATCGCATCAAATTGGTGCAAGATGCAAAAATCGGAGAAATTCAAATGGCAACACTTCTATTCTAACAAGCTATTAAACCTGCCATGGCAGGATCATCCTTTTCTCCTTGACGGACAATTCCCGGTAACCGGGCGCTATCCGGTATCAAGGCCAACAAACCGATAATCCCGAAAACGGAGGTCCGTGTATGTCAAACCCTTACGAAACCACGTATCAGGAATCAATCAACAACCCGGAAGAATTCTGGGGCAAAGCGGCTGAAGACTGCTATTGGTTGAAAAAATGGGACAAAGTGCTGGATGATACTAAAAAGCCTTTTTACCGTTGGTTTACGGGCGGCGAAATGAATACCTGTTATAATGCACTCGACTGTCACGTGGATGTTGAGGGGAGAGGAGACAGGACTGCACTGATCTATGACAGCCCCGTAACCAACACTGTAGCCCGGTACACGTACGCCGAACTGAGAGACGAGGTGGCCCTTTTTGCCGGCGGGTTGTCCCGGCTCGGTGCAACAAAAGGAGACCGGATCATAATATATATGCCCATGATACCGGAAGCTGTTATTGCGATGCTGGCCTGCGCACGTATCGGTGCGATCCATTCCGTGGTTTTCGGTGGTTTTGCTGCAAAAGAGCTGGCCACGCGAATCGACGATGCCAGGCCAAAAATCATTGTATCGGCCTCCTGCGGCATTGAAGTGAAAAAAATCATCCCCTACAAGCCGCTGCTCGATGCCGCAATCGACATTGCATCATCCAAGCCAGAAAAGTGCGTTATTTTTCAGCGGACGCAGTTAACAGCCCAATTAACCAAAGACCGGGACATCGACTGGGGCGATCTCATGAAAGAATCCTCCCCCGCAGCATGCGTTCCGGTCCTTGCCACGGACCCGTTGTACATTCTCTACACGTCCGGCACGACCGGACAACCCAAAGGTGTTGTC
The DNA here is from genome assembly GCA_007135795.1 of Desulfobacterales bacterium. Lineage (GTDB taxonomy): Bacteria > Desulfobacterota > Desulfobacteria > Desulfobacterales > Desulfosalsimonadaceae > B1SED10-16. The sequence continues at coordinate 1,423 of SLIE01000009.1, read as the reverse complement.
CGGGATAATGGCGGTCACATGGTGGCGCTGAAATGGTCCATGAAAGCGATCTATGACATCGACAAGGACGACGTGTGGTGGTCCGCGTCCGACGTGGGATGGGTGGTCGGGCATTCCTATATTGTTTATGCGCCGCTTTTTAAAGGATGCACCACTGTTATTTTCGAAGGAAAACCCGTTGGCACCCCGGATGCCGGTGTGTTCTGGCGAATCATTGCCCAGCACAAGGTAAAATGCATGTTCACCGCCCCAACAGCCTACCGGGCAATCAAAAGGGAAGACCCCAGGGGGGAAATGATCAAGCAACATGACCTGTCCCATTTTAAAATTCTCTTTCTGGCGGGAGAGCGCTCGGACCCGGCGACCGTGCAGTGGTCTGAACATAACCTGGGGGTGCCGGTAATTGATCACTGGTGGCAGACCGAAACAGGATGGGCGATCGCTGCAAACTGCATGGGGCTGAAACCGTTCCCGGTCAAATACGGCTCCCCCACCAAAGCGGTACCGGGATGGGATGTTCAGGTGCTGGATTTAGACAATCAAAAACTGCCGGCTGGTGAAATCGGGGCCCTCTCCGTGGCGCTTCCCCTTCCCCCGGGGGCGCTCGTCACCCTGTGGGAAAACGATGACCGGTTTATCGAGGCATACCTGCGGGAATTTCCCGGTTATTACAAGACCGCGGATGCGGGGATGATCGATGATGAGGGATATATTTACGTCATGTCCCGAACCGATGACATCATAAACGTGGCCGGTCACCGCCTCTCCACCGGCGGAATGGAAGAAGTGCTTGCGGCGCACCCGGACGTGGCCGAAGCGGCGGTACTGGGTGTTCATGACGCCTTGAAGGGGCAGATTCCGGTTGGGTTTCTGGTATTGAACAGCGGCGTAACCAGGGATCACGATGAAATCATCAAGGAAGTCATCGCCATGGTCAGAAACCAGATTGGACCGGTGGCAGCGTTTAAAAGCGCGGCGGTCGTCAAACGCCTGCCAAAGACACGCTCCGGCAAGATTTTAAGGGGGATTATTCAGAAGATGGCGGACAACCAGGAATACAATATGCCGGCGACTATCGATGACCCCGTAATTCTCGATGAAATAGGCGAGGCGCTCGAAGGGTTGGGACTGGCAAAGGCCAGAAGTTAAAAACAAAGGGCATGAGACTGATTCAATCTTTTTCATGCCCTTTGTTTATTCACAAACACATCACATCCGCCTGATAAATATCTGCAAGAGATATTCACTATGAGAACCGTATATTTATTATCTGATCAACCGCCAAAACCGGTTTCAGGCATATCGACGACAGCACTGGATCCGGCTTCGATGGAAACAATCTTCCCAAGGGTTGCAGGAAGGATGCTCTGTATGAAATATTCTGCCGACTTTACCTGACCGTCGTAAAAAGCGGCGTTTTTAT
>SLIE01000210.1 GCA_007135795.1 Desulfobacterales bacterium | reverse complement strand
CGTCAAGGTCAAGGATGGCGAAAATTTTAACCGCAGGAATACTGGACGTATTTTGAGGATTAAAATTTGAGCCGGACGCAGAGATTGGCGAAAAAGACGGTTTTCGTTCAGGCACTATTTAAAAACAATAACATCAAATATGCATCTTCATTTTTCCATTATAATTACTCAAAAGAACGAATAAACCACTTTCCGGTTCAATCAATAGATCCATATAAAGGCATACTGTCGCGTTCATGGATTAAATCAGAGACCACATACAAAATCAAAGCTGGGCGAGTAATATAAAACCAATTCCGAATGGAGACTACATATACAACAGACGCTACGTTTACAAACAAATACCCGTCTGATAAGCACAATTTCCTGTTTTCATAACCTGCCGATTAATAGGTGTCAAGGCATAAGCTTTAACGCGAGTGAAAATGACCTAAAGATCGTGTACGCAATCTATAAGAAGTTGTCATTAAGCAGTTAAAAAAAATTAAGAAACTTATAGTAAATTTATATCCACCATTTGACAAAGCCAAAATGGTGTATAAGTTTAGATTAATATAGTATGTTAGTTTTATTGCGAATACATTTTACAAAGCATCCTCGCATTTTGCAATAAATTGATATCCTAAGAAAATACTTATAAGGGAGCGACCACATGGACCGCAGAAAGAAAACAAATAGCGAATATATTATAGATGCCTTACGATTTGGTAAGGATCTAAGGTCTCCGGAAATTACCGAAAGGGTTTCTGAGTTATCCGGAAAGAAAATGAAAATTCAAGATATTGCCAGTATTCTGGCAAAATTGAGCAACAGTGAAAAATGCGATCTTGGTTTTTTTATCCAGAAAAGAAAAACATCCAAAGGGTACACTTATAATCTTGTTCCGGAAATTTTTGAACTTGAACCCGAAGAGATCTACGACCTGACACGAAAAACCGGCAAAAATCGTTATACACTCGAAGAAGGTCTTGAAAAAAGTCCAGGTCTGAAGAAGTATGTAAAGGCCTCCAGATTGCGGCAGGTATCTCCCCGGGCAGCGGCTACCAGAAGACGAGAGCAACAGAGCATTTCAGCAGCCGCAAAACACGGCAGAATGCCCAAAACCACTGCCGAGACCCGGTTATCCGATGATGCTTCAATGCAGACCGTTTTGACTGAGATTTTCAAAGGACTTACGAGCCAGGGATTGAATATAAATGTCAATTTGAATGTCCGCTTTGAAGGATTTGCAGGCTATTGAAAAACTGTTTAAGCTTAAAGTTCCATATACAGGGCGTAGTGATTTGATTTCGAGTAAATAAAAAATCACAATAACCAGGTAGGTGGAACTTTTTACGACATCAATTTGATAAAATGAATCGCGACGGGCGATATACCTCTCATATTGCCCGTCAGACAAGATAAACCCGTGACCGGAAACTTCCATATTGACTCCGGCAACGGGTTTTTTGTATAAATAGAGGATTACGTTAAATCAGTCTTTATCCGGAAACAGGAACGCTTACCTTCAATTGTATTCACATTATCCTGGAGGCTTGAGCGCTGGTGCAGGAATGGAATCCAATCCAAGCGGTTACCCCCTTCCCACCAAAAATCCGCATCTTCCGTACTTATCCGGAAGAACCATATGCATCCATCACAGAAACAGAGATGATCTTTAGTTATGCAGGAACGAAAAATTGAACTGCTCGCCCCGGCGGGCAATTTTGAAAAACTCGAAGCCGCTATTCACTTTGGTGCAGATGCGGTATACATTGGCGGAAAAGCGTTCAGCCTTAGAAGTCATTCCGGCAATTTCGCGATAGAAGAAATTGCCGAAGCCGTTTCTTTTGCCGAAGACCACGCAGTCAAGATATACGTGGCCTGTAATGTATTTGCGCGAAATCACGAGCACGATGACATATACCATTACCTGGAACGCCTTTGCGCAATCGGACCGGATGCACTCATTATCGCGGATCCCGGAATTTTTATGGCCGCAAAACAAGTATTGGGGGAGAAAAATCGCGATATTGCCCTTCATGTCAGCACACAGGCGAACACGACGAGCCTTCTTTCAGCAAGGTTCTGGGAACAACAGGGCGCTTCAAGGGTAAATGCGGCACGGGAGCTGACGCTGCCGGAAATAAGGATAATGGCATCCTCCGTGCCGGTGGAGATAGAAGCGTTCATTCACGGCGCCATGTGCGTTGCCTATTCGGGAAGGTGTCTTTTAAGTCATTACATGGCGGCCAGGGACGGGAACAGAGGTCTTTGCGCGCATGCCTGCAGGTGGAAATATCATCTTATGGAAGAAAAGCGCCCCGGGGAATACCTTCCTGTTTTCGAGGATGATCGCGGCTCTTACTTTTTCAGCTCAAAAGATTTATGCATGATCGAGCATATCCCGGAAATGATCCGGGCCGGGATTGCATCGCTTAAAATCGAGGGGCGAATGAAGGGGTTGAATTATCTCGCCGCCACCATCAAAACCTATCGCCGCGCCATCGACGCATACTATGCCGCCCCGGACAATTTCGAAGTGGATAAAAACTGGCACGAAGAACTCGAAAGCATAAATTACAGGGGCTATTCGACCGGCTTTTATTTAAACGACCCCGATGGTCCCCTTCCCGGGTATGAACAGGTGAAACGAAACGACGAACACCGTTACATCGGAAAGATCATCAACAAGATCGGAAGCTCCGAAATTGTTATCGGAATAAAGAACCGGATTCTCAAAGAAAACAACATCGAAATCGTCGGGCGCGAAGGGGCTGCAAGGCGAAACTCCATATTGCGCATCACCACCGACCTTGACTTTGATGCACCCCTGGCGCAACCCAATACAAATGTGACAGTTCTGCTTGAAAAGCCAGATGCATGTGTATCCGGTGACATTGTCCGGATTGCGTAACCCGGATTTCCTAACGATGATGTGAAAAAGAAAAGATGCGTTTTTACGAAATATCAGATATGGAAATCGAACCCTGGAAAATGGGGGCCCAGCAATATATCAAGATCAGCTATCCTCTCCGTTATGGCTGTTTCGGGGAAATTCGCACACCAGAACATGTTTTCGGATTCAACTTGAACGGCGAGATAACAACCATCCAGGGTCGCTCGGGCGGATGGTTGGAAACTGCCGAATGGCTTAAGCGAAATGCGGGAAACGATTGGGCCTATTTTGCGGCGGGGGGATACAACGGTGCGTATAACTACACCGGAGAATACTACATCCCATGTTTGGACTACCAGACCAATACTATTTTCGGGCAAGACAAGTTTAAAGAGAAAGGCGTAATAAACGCCTTTCATGCGTTACACGAACTCATGCAAAATCTGAAAACCATGGATACCAAAGGGCTCCCTGGCCCGACAGTCGATTTTATCAACCGTGTTCGCAAATTCTCTCTACCGGAACTTGAAAAAAGAGCAGAAGCTTTTCATGCGATCACGGGCGGCCCGATTCCGGTTCTCCCACCGGACTCCCGCCATGTCGAATACAATGT
>SLIE01000407.1 GCA_007135795.1 Desulfobacterales bacterium | reverse complement strand
CTGGGCATGGACAAGATCCGTTTTGGCAAATACCGCGCATCTGGAAGCAATCCCGGGACGTTCCCCGGTATTTTTCACCGCCATTTCCGCAAGTGCTTCAATCCCTGCCAAATTCAAACGATACGCCTGCTGATCCAGAAAGCTCCCGGTCCCGGCGGCACACGACGTGTTGGACTTCAATCCGGTATAATTGCCGTTTTCATCAAAAAACAGCATGGAAAATTTTTCACCCCCCACATGCAATACCGTCCCTGGGTTTTTATGAAAGTGCCGCGCCGCGGTGATTACCGCAACCCTGTCGTCCAAACGAAAATCCGCATCGACCAGGGCACTTGTCTGGTCGGTTGCGGCAACCGCGCAAACCCGGTCCATGTCGATTTCCTTTAAAACGTGTAAGACCGTGTCGGATATATTACCATGATGGAACCGGTAATCATGCCGCACCACTTCTTTGCCGGACGTCATCAACACCATCCCCACGGTGACCGAACCGACATCAATTCCAAGGACCAGCCCGAAACCGGGTGAGTCGTCTCTATGCATTTACTTGACCCGCTGCTGTTTTTTTGTATAAAGATTTTTTATTCATCTCTTTTGCACTAATTAGTGCCCGAACGAAAACCAGGATTTTTCGTCAAGGTCAAGGACGGCGAAAAATTTTAACCGATTGAATACTGGGCGTATTTTGAGGATTAAAATTGAGCCGGACGCAGAGATTGGCGAAAAAGACGGTTTTCGTTCAGGCACTAATTATAAATAGTAGGCACCGTAGGCAATTATGGCCAAACAATTCAAAGGTCGGGGATTTTCAATTGTTTCAGGGTTGGCGCGCAAAACATGAAACCCGGGAACTTATACCCGTTTACTCACAGCAGGATAAACAGACAAACGGCATGGAAAACTTATGAAAACGGAAGAGAAAAACGAGGTGATCATCCCCCGGGATCTGGCATTGTTCCGGCTGGATGCCCAGGGGTACTGGCGAAACGACGAGGGCAGGTTCAGGAACAAGAAAATTATTGATTATTTTCACCATGCCATCTCCAAAGACGATGACGGGTATTTCGTTTCCCAGGACAAGGGCGGGGTTATTGAAAAGGTCTATTTCCCGTATGATGATACGGCGCTTTTTGTTTTTGACATCATCTTTGACCCGGAAATTGTCCTGACACTTAACACGGGGCAAACAATCCCGCTCGACCCGGACCAGCTTTTCATTCAAAACGACAATCTCTATGTCCAGACACAAGGTGATGAGCGAATCAAATTCAGCGAACGGATACTGGTAAAGATATCCGACAAACTGGAAGAATCAGAGGCTCAACTCCAAATCCGCATCAAGGATAAATTGCATCCAATCCGCGAACTCGCGTGAGAAAATCGGTCAGTGTTTGTATCCGTTGATTCTCCTCCGACCATTGCTGGTCGGAGTTTGGATTGTGGGTTGTAAAATATTGATGAGAATTCGGGAAGTGTTGGGCTTCACTGTTAAAATGCCAGGCAAGAGCCTGGCGCTCCCAGAGGTAAGGCTCGCGGTTGAAATCAGGATGAAGAACCTGCAACTTCCTGTTCAAAAGTTAGATCTTGCCGCGGGATTGGGCGATCCGTATGTAGGTTTCCATTCCGCTTTGGGGTGGGAGGTAGAGCGATTCCTCGGATTTTTTGACCAGGGTGAACGCTTCCATGTCGCAGGTGGTAACGCACAGGCCGCAGCCGATGCAGCGCTTCAGGGTGACAACGGCTTTTTCGTCGATAATTTCGATGGCATCCATCTGGCAACGATCCAGGCAGACCTCACACCCGGTGCACAAATCGGAATCAATGGACGCAAAATAATTGCTCTTGACGGCTTCCGCCGGATTGTCCTGCATTTTAAGGGATCGGAGCATGCCGCAACAATCGCCGCAACAGGAGCACATGCCGCCCACGTGCTGCGAGTTGAAAGGTTGCATGACCAGTCCTGCTTTTTCATTTTCGCGGATGATCTGCCGGGCTTCTTCCTTGTCGATAAATCGACCCATGTTGTTATCCACATAGTAGTTGGCGTGGGAACCGAACATAAAGCACGCTTCAAGCGGCTTATCGCATCCTTTATCCATTTTTTGCGCGGCGGTCCTGCAAATACACGGGGCAACGGCAATGCGGGTGTGCGAATCAATAATCGCCATGGCATCCTCATAAGAGGCAATGGGCGATTCCATGGCGATCTCGGCGTTGATGGGTATGGATCGCAAGACCGGCGTATCTGTGGCCTGGAAGCTCTTTCCAAGCGCTTCATGGAAATATTCTTCCAGGTCTTCGGCCAACTCCCGGTCGACCGTGTTCAGCTGGAATTCATATATTCCCACCACAAAAGGTATCGCCGCATACCTTGACATCTCTCCTTTTTTCTGCCGAAAGAGCAGGCCCCGGAAAGCCATGTCCTCCAATTGGGGGGCAATGGCTGCCTCATCCTGCCCTGTTCGTTGGGCTACGGCAGCCGGCGTCTCCAGCATCGGCATCATGTTCAAAAACATCTGCGCATCTTCAGGCGAGAAAAGCTTTTTTAAAATGCGTATTTCCACGCCGGATTCGGTGGCAGGATATCCCGGGCCCATGTCATCGAGCCGCGCTCGTAATTGTTCAAATATATCGCTCATGTTTCATCTCCTGTTGGTGGTAAATAATTTTTTTAAACTAAACCAAACTTTACGAAATCGTCAATTGTTTTGTTTATCCAGGTATAATTCGGACCCTGTGGATTCATGACCAAAGCAGCAACCAAGACAACAATCAAGGGATTGACATTAGCCGGTATAGGTTATACATTGTATAACAATATATAAATCAGGAGACAAACATTATGTTTGCGATACGGTTGGATAAAGAAATTGAACAAGAACTCGATTTGCTTGCCAAAAAACGCGGCAGCAACCGGAGTGCGCTGGTTCGGGAAGCAATTATGCGATACCTGGAAGACAACGAGGATCTGGAATTGGCCAAACAGGCCAAAAACCAGACGCTTGACTCCAAACCACTCGCACGGTTGAGAAAAGAACTTGGCCTGGACAGTTGATATCAGCGACGTGGCCGAACGCCAATTAAAGAAACTGGACGCCCCGATTCAAAAACGGATACTCGACTGGCTGGACGAGCGCCTGGAGGGATGTAAAAACCCCCGCCATTTTGGAGAACCCTTAAAAGGTGATCACGCCGGTTTCTGGCGCTATCGCATCGGTGACTTCAGGGTGCTTTGCGAAATCCAGGACGAAAAAATCATTGTCCTGGTGCTTGCGATCGGTCATCGCCGTGAGGTATACAAGCGGCGATAAAAGGAAGACAACGCCTGCCAGTCCCATGTGGGGGACACGGATTTATCCACCATACCGGGCCATGGCCAGCCGGACGGCAGGGGGCATTCGAGGCAGATCCGCTTTCCGGTGATGGGATGCAGGATCGTCAGGCTTCTGGCAAACAGGGCAATCTGCTTTTCCGGCAAAGGGCGTGAAGCACCGTAACGAAGATCGCCCAT